>CABQJB010000067.1 GCA_902464195.1 uncultured Megasphaera sp. | reverse complement strand
CTCCGCAGTATGGCGATAATGGTATCCTCGTACTCGGTGACTGCGGCGTTATCCCCAACCCGACGTCGGAACAGCTCGCTGACATCGCTTGCATCTGCGTAGAACGCGCTCGCCGCACGGTCCAGATCCTCAACCCGAAAGTTGCTTTCCTTTCCTACTCCACCAAAGGTTCTGGCGCTGGCGAATCCGTCGACAACGTACGCCATGCTGTTGAAATCCTGAAAGAACGCAACGTCGACTTCGACTTCGACGGCGAACTCCAGGCTGACGCTGCTCTCGTACCGGAAGTTGGCGAACACAAAGCACCGGGCTCCAAAGTTGCCGGTCACGCTAACGTCCTCATCTTCCCGAACCTCGATGCTGCTAACATCGGCTACAAGATGGTTCAGCGTTTCGCTAACGCAACGGCTCTTGGCCCCTTGGTCCAGGGCTTGGATAAACCTATCCTTGACTTGTCCCGTGGCTGCTCGTCTGAAGACGTTGCTGACGTCGTTGCTGTATGCTGCTCCGATGCCATCACAGCTGACCTCTACAAAAAAGAACGTGCTCAGCAGTAATTCGTAGTTTGTAGTACGGAGTTTGTAGTTTGTAGAAACTGGCTTTAAATTTTTTACCATTTGCTGCAAACTAAAAACTACAAACTTAAAACTCAAAAAGAGGCTGTCTTAATACGACAGCCTCTTTTTTTATGCAAAGAAAACGGAATAGAACGTATACAGGCAGACGAAGTAGAGCATGATGAACATGAGCTTGCGGAAGAGTTGGGGCGAAACGTATTTGTAGGCGTACTGGCCGGCGCAGAGGCCGATGACCAGGGCAGGTATCATATAGACCGATTCGACCAGGGCAGGCTCCATGTCGACGCCTTGGAAGAGAAAATAGACGATAGAGATGACGCCGCTGATGAGGAAAAAGATGACACTCGTTCCCCGCAGCTGGTCCGGCGTCAGGTCCGTATAGGCAAAGTACAGGATTAGCGGCGGGCCGGCCATGCCCGACGTGACGCCGCTGATACCGGCCAGGATGCCGGCGGCGATGTGATTGCGCAGGCAGAGGTGGAAGCGGTAGTGCGTGAACTGCATGGCCAGGAGCGATACGAGCAGGATGGCGCCGATGAGTACCTTCAGCTGCATATTAGAAAAGGTGTGGTAAATGTAAAAGCCTGCCGGCTGGGCCAGGATGTAGCCGATGAGGATGGCCGCAATAATTTTATACTGCGCATCTTTGCGGACGACGACGCTCTGGGCGATACCCATGAACAAGGCCACGATGAACATGATGAGGACCGTCTCTTTCGGGTCATAGAACATCATCAGCAGCGGGGCGGCGATGATGACCAGGCCGAAGCCGGTGATGGCCTGCATGAAGGCGGCAAAACAGATGACCAGGGCTGGCAGGATATGAGCGGACAGGGCCATAAGACACCTCCTTACTTGTAGCGGATGCGGCGGTTGCCGACGACCATAGTCGGGCTCAGGGTGCGGTAGACCATGTAGGTGAAGAACATGAAGCCGAAGAGGAAGACCAGGGCATATTCATCCGTCAGGAGTGCGTCTTTGGTGAAATACCAGGCACAGGCCAGGGTCAGGATGAGGCTGGCGTACATGGAAATGGTGACGCACCACGTCCGCTGGCCGCGGTCGCGCATTTTGTAGAAGTCATGGAATTTGACGTACATGGCGACGGTCCAGGCGACGAGGACGACAGCCAGTACGATGGGGACGGCCACGGGAAGGGGAAGGTATAAGGATACGAGAAAGAGAATCATGAGGGCAAAAGTGCTGAGGAAAATCCCCTCCTGGCGTTTTAAATCCCGGCTGGAGTCATCAGGGACAGCCGGGCGGTTACGACGAGACATGAGTCATCATCCTTTCTATAGCATTTTATCCCATTATAGCATAGGTTGACTTTCTTTTCACAATATGATAGCGTGAGGAGGTAAGGGCCGCTCGGCAGAGCGGCCCGCAGACCGCAGTTCGCAGGCCGTAGGGGCGACCACGAGCCACGAGCCACAAACCATGAGCCACTTTAGCGCGTTTGCCACGTGTGAGCTCCTGTTTGCAGATGGTCTGCCTGGAAAGGATGTGTGATTATGCATGCAGTGAAGACATATGATGTCATTATCATCGGGGCCGGTCCGGCCGGTATTTTTACGGCCTTGGAACTGGCCGATAAAGGGTTTAAGATTCTCATGGTCGAAAAGGGGCAGGATATTCGGGAGCGCATCGCGACAAGCCTGAACAAGAAGGCCCTGCCCAAGGATAAGATGCGCAATGTCGTCTGTGGCTGGGGCGGCGCCGGCGCCTTCAGTGACGGCAAACTGACGCTGACGACGGAATACGGCGGTAATCTCGACGATTATATGTCCAAGGCCGACCTCATGGATAAGATTCGTTACGTCGATGACGTCTACTGCCGCTTCGGCGGTGCCGGCCGCAAAGTTTATGGCGATGAAAACAAGGAATGTATCCGCGACATCAAGCGTAAAGCTGCCGCAGCGGACCTGCGCTTCATCCCGGCCCGCATCCGCCATCTGGGGACCGATGTCAATGCCCAAATCCTGACCAACATGCGCGATTTCCTGGAAGGGAAAGTCGATATCATGGCCGATACGGCAGTAGACCACATCGTCGAGGAAAAAGGGGAAATTAAAGGCGTCCTCATCGGCGATCAGTTCTATGCCTGCCGCTATCTGGTCAGCGCACCGGGACGGGAAGGGTCGGAATGGTTCGTCCACGAAGTCGAAAAGATGGGCCTCAAGCTGACGTCCAATGCCGTCGATATCGGCGTCCGCGTAGAAATGCCGGCAGAAGTCCTGGAAACGATTACTGATGTCGTCTATGAATCGAAGCTCATCTATTTCAGCAAATCCTTTGACGATCGGATCCGTACGTTCTGTATGAACCCTTACGGCTTCGTCGTCGAAGAGAATAACGATGGCCTGCTCACGGTAAACGGCCACAGCTACGCCCACAAGAAAAGCGAAAATACGAATTTTGCCATTCTCGTATCCAAGAAATTCACGGAACCTTTCCATGAACCGATCAAGTACGGGAAATACATTGCCAACCTGGCCAATATCCTTGGCGGCGGCGTTATTGTCCAGCGCCTGGGCGACTTCCTCGACGGGCGGCGGTCGACGCCGGAACGCATCCAGCGGGGCCTGGTCCGGCCGACCATGCCCAATGCGACGCCGGGCGACTTATCGCTGGTCCTGCCGTACCGCCATATGCAGGACATCAAGGAAATGCTGGAAGCCCTCGATGCTGTAGCACCCGGTGCCAACTCGCGCCATACCCTGCTGTACGGTGTCGAAGCCAAGTTCTATTCGAACCGGCTGGAATTGAGCCACGTCCTGGAAACGAAGATTCCCAACTTCTTTGCCATCGGCGATGGTGCCGGCATTACCCGCGGCCTGGTACAGGCGTCGGCAGCCGGCGTGACAGTCGGTCAGGAAATCCTGCGGCGGGAAGAAAAGTAAATACGTCACTCTTTGAACCGGTATCCGGCACCCCAGACTGTCTCGATGTAGATGGGCTTGGCCGGATCCGGTTCTATTTTTTCGCGGATGCGGTTGATGTGGACCATGACCGTCGCTGTGTCGCCTTCGGCGTCGAGACCCCAGACGCGCTCGAAGAGGCGGTCCCGGCTGAAGACCAGGCCGGGATGTTTGGCCAGGAAGACGAGGAGCTCGAATTCGCGGTTGGTCAGAGAAATTTCTTCGCCTTTGACGTAGACCCGGTGCTTGTCGACGTAGATTTCCAGGTCGCCGCTGCGGATGACTTCGCCGTCGGCCGCTTTCTGCTGGGCCTTGCCCATGAGCCGTTCGTAGCGTGTGATGTGGGCCTTGACGCGGGCTACAAGCTCTGTCGGGCTGAAGGGCTTGATGATGTAATCGTCGGCACCGAGGCCGAGTCCGCGTATCTTGTCCATATCTTCCCTTTTGGCGGATACCATCAGGATGGGGACTTCCTTTTCTTCGCGGATGCGGCGGCAGATGTGGAAACCATCGGTCCCGGGCAGCATGATGTCCAGCAGGATGAGGTCGAAATCTTCCTGCAGGGCCCGTTCCAGGCCTTTCGTCCCATCCGTTTCGATGACGCTCTCAATGGCACTGGCTTCGAGGAAATCTCGTTCCAGTTCGGCAATTTCTATGTTATCTTCAATGATCAGAATCCGTTTCATGATGTTCCTCCTCTATCCGCGGCAAGGTGATGACGACGGTCAGGCCGCCGCCTGGCGTTTCTTCTGCATGGATTTGGCCGTGCAGTGTCGTAATGATCTGTTTGGCAATGGCCAGACCCAGGCCGCTGCCCTTTTGGACGTCCGTCCGGGCGGCATCGGTCCGGTAAAAACTGTCGAATAAGCGTGGCAGGTCTGCTGCCGGGACGCCTGGCCCGTGGTCGGCTGCGGTCAGGACGACGGCCTGCGGCATTTCAGCGAGGCTCAGGTCCATGGCGACGGTGGCGCCTTCTTTATATTTCAGGGCATTTTCCAATAAGTTGTCGATAACCCGCTGGAACTGCATCCTGTCGATGGCCGTCCAGGCCGGGCCGGCTGGCGGCGAATAGTGCAGGATGAGGCCCCGCTCGGCCAGGCGGTCCGTGTTTTCGGCGGCGAAATCGGCGAAATAATCGCGCAGCGATACCCGTTCCATCATAAAGGATACTTGGCCCAAGTCGAGTTTGGAAAAGAGAAAGAGCCTGTCAACGAGCTTTTCCAGGGTGCAGGCGTTCTGGTAAATGAGTTCGACGTAGTGATGGCGTTTTTCAGCGGTCTTGGCGATGCCGACCAGGATGCCGCTGGCGTAGCCTTTGAGCAGGGTAAGGGGCGTCGATAAATCGTGGGAGATGCCGGCAATGAGTTCCTTGCGGTTCTGTTCATACTTTTCCTGAGCCATGCGGGCGGCCCGCAGCTGGCGGCGCATGTGGTCGAAGGCTTCACAGGTCTGGCCGAGTTCATCGCGCGACGACAGGCGGAGCTCGTAGTCGAGATTGCCCTTCTCGATTTCAGCCGCTGCTGTCCGCAAAGATGCCAGCGGCGTCAGTATCTGGCGGGACAGGACGCGGGACAGGATGAGGCCGCAGGCGATGATGATGGCGCTGGCCGTGCCGACGATGAATAACAGCAGTGTCTGGATGACGCTTTTGGCCATGCCTTCTCGGATGCCGCTCTTAGCGATGAACGGTGTATTACCGGCAGCGATGACCGTCGTCCCGCTGTGGGGCGACGTATAGCGGAAAAAGAAGCCGTCGCCGTCCCAGGTCATGACTGTCTGCTGGCCATGAGCTTTCCACAATACCCGATCGGCCAGGCTGCGAAAGTCGATGCCCGGCGTGATATAGGCGACCTGGTCGTTGCGGACGATGGCCGTGGCAATGCCCAGGTCTTCCAGGACGCGGCAGTCTTCGCGCATATCTTTGACCTTTAATGGCCCAGGCCGTTCGGCCTTGACGCGCAGGGAACTGACCGTATACTGAATAGACAGGGCCGGCCCCTTTTCAGGCCACAACGTCGTCAGATCGTTGTGAGGCGATGAAAAACGGAGCCCTGAGATGAGCAGGAACCCCAGAATCGTCAAAATAGCGATAGGGACGAAGACCATGGTGAAATTGGTGATGAGCAGGCGGTGTCGCAGTGAAATGTCACGTATATGCAGCATAAGCAGGCCATCCTTTCGTAGTGATAAGTTTATTATAGAGTACTTCGTGGTTCGTGGCTAGTGGCTCGTGATTAAATTTAAAACCATCTGCTAACCCCTAACCCCTAACCACTTAAAAGGGGCTGTCGCACGAAGGTTTCTGCCATCATGTGATGCCCCGTTTACTTTATAGTTTGTAGCACAGAGTTTGTAGTTTGCAGAGAAAAGCTTTAAATTTAAACCCATCCGCTAACAACTAACAACTAGCCACTAACAACTTGAAAGGAGCTAATCTTCAATTTCTGTATGGATGACGGAGCCGTTGGTGGCGTCTACGAGGACGTCGTAGCGGACGGAGCCGGACGTGACACGGACTTTATACATGGGGTGGAAAGCGCGTTGCGGCATAGCGTTCTGCGGCGGCTGGCCATTCATATCCGGCTGGGCCTGAGGCGCACCTGTTGGCGGCTGGCCCTGGGGCGGTGTCATAGGAAGGGCCTGGGGGCTATTCTGGCCGTCCGGGGCAGCTTTGGCCGTAGCAGCGGCAGCGGCGTCTGCGCCAGGACGACCGGTTTTCATACCGTCCTTATCGTGCTGTTCGCCTCTTTCATCACCTTTGCGGTCTTTATCTTTCGGACCATCTTTCCGGTCTCCGCGGCGGTCGTCTTTGCGGCCGTCTTTCGGACCGTGTTTGGCATTGCTCATATCGAAGAGGGCGACTTCTTTGAAGTCCAGGTCGCTTTCATCCTTGCCGATGGCCTGGGCGGCAGCGGCACAGGCCTGGTCTTCACTGATGAGGGATACATTGCGCTGTTCTGCCTGGGCCTTGGTCATCTGGGCCATGGCTTCGACCCGTTCGGCGTGACGGGCCATGTGCTGCTGATGCAGATAGTAGTGGCCACCGGCTGTGGCCAGTGCGCAGACAACGCAGAAGGCAGCAGCGATTTTTGCATTGCGGGCCGTGCAGACTTTATTCTTAATCGAAACGAGTGTATCTTGCCATTTTACCTGGGTCATGATGAATTCCTCCTGTCTTCAATCACTAATTCTTGACTACGAGGACAGTATAACCGATAAATCTAAAATCGAGCTAAACCAGGCCGTAAGAATTACATAAATATAGTATAATGAGTTTGTAGCCTATAGTTTGTAGCAGATGGTTTTAAATTTTTAGCCATCACTGAAAATTAAGAACTGCAAACTCAAAGCTCACAACAAGGCCGTCTTTATACGAGGGCCTTATCTGAATACTGTAACACCAAGGAGGTATCTACCATGAACGATGAACGTTTGAAATTGACTCAGATGGCGTCCTGCTCCGGTTGAGGCGCTAAGTTAGGGCCAGGGACACTGGCTCAATTGTTGGACGGGCTTCCAACACATAAAGATGACCGCCTCCTCGTTGGCTATGATAAGAGCGACGACGCGTCGGTCTATCAGGTGAGTGACGATTTGGCTGTCGTCCAAACGGTCGATTTCTTCCCGCCTATCGTCGACGATCCTTATTTATTCGGTCAGATTGCGGCGGCCAATGCCCTGAGCGACGTCTATGCCATGGGGGCCGAAGCCAAACTGGCCATGAACGTCATGTGCGTCAACCTGGCTATGGGCCGCGAAGCCATCCGGGCCATCCTGGAAGGGGGATACCAGAAGGCCTATGAAGGCGGCGTCATCATCACCGGCGGCCATACTATTGAAGACAAGGAACCGAAATACGGCTTGTCCGTCACGGGTTTCGTCCATCCGCAGAAATTGCTGCGCAATTCGTCGGCCCGGCCTGGCGATGTCCTCATCCTGACCAAGCCCTTAGGCGTGGGCATCCTCATGACGGCAGCCCAGGGCGATTTCGTGGACAAGCCGCTTCTCAAACAGCTCTACGATCAGATGGCCCAGCTCAATAAAGGGGCCCGCGACATCATGGTCGGCTACGAGGTCCACAGCTGTACCGACGTCACCGGCTTCGGCCTGCTCGGCCATGCCTGTGAAATGGCCGACGGCAGCGGGACGACGATTCATTTTAAAGGGGACGCCATTCCCTACCATAAAGAGGCCCTGGCCATGGCAGCCATGGGGCTGATCCCGGCTGGTGCCTACCGCAACCGGGACTTTGCTGCAGGACGTGTCCAGGCGGACGGGGCTGACAAGCGCTTCATGGACATCCTATACGATCCCCAGACTTCGGGCGGCCTGCTCATGGCTGTCGCCGAAAAGGACGCACCGGCCCTGGAACGGGCCTTGAAAGATGCCATTCCCTGTGCGGCCGTCGTCGGCTATGTGACCGAGCGGGACAAATGGTCCATCGTAATCGAATAAAACTTGTAAAAACGGCTACCTTCAGCCCCATAGATAGTGTATAATAAAGCTGGTGAGTTTTTTTACCGTACTCATGTCAACTACAAAGGAGAGATCAACTGTGATTGAACGCTATACGAAACCGGAAATGGGTCATATTTGGACAGAATACAATGAATGGGATACGATGAAACAGGTCGAAATCCTGGCTAGTGAAGCACAGGCCGAACTGGGCAACATCCCGAAAGAAGCGGCTAAGGAAATTCGCGAAAAAGCTGCTTTTTCTGTCGACCGCATCCATGAAATCGAAGCGGAAACACACCATGACATTGCGGCTTTCGTCTCGACGCTTTCGGAAAATATCGGCGAAGCCGGTAAATATGTACACCTCGGCCTGACCTCGACGGACGTCAAAGACACGGCTCTGGGCTACATGCTCAAACAGGCTTCGGACATCCTCATCAAGGACCTGGAAAACTTCCACGCCGTATTGCGCCGCCGCGCCGTTGAATTCAAGTATACGCCGTGCATCGGCCGTACCCATGGCATCCATGCCGAAGCGACGACGTTCGGCCTCAAGCTGTGCAACTGGATGGCTGAAATCGAACGCGACATCGACCGCATGAAACACGCCAAGGAAACGATTTCCGTCGGCAAGATTTCCGGTGCTGTCGGTACCTATGCCGACATTGATCCCTTTGTTGAAAAATATGTCTGCGAACACCTCGGCATCGCTGCTTCGCCGATTTCGTCGCAGACCTTGCAGCGTGACCGCCATGCTGAATACGTAACGACCCTGGCTGTCATCGCCAGCTCCATCGACAAGATGGCTACGGAAATCCGTCATCTCCAGCGCACGGAAGTCCGCGAAGCCGAAGAATACTTCAGCCCCAAACAGAAAGGCTCTTCCATCATGCCTCACAAACGCAATCCTATCACGTGTGAACGCATGTGCGGCTTAGCCCGCGTCATCCGCGGCAATGCCCAGGCTGCTTTGGAAGACGTCGCCCTCTGGCATGAACGCGATATTTCCCATTCGTCTGTCGAACGCATCATCCTGCCGGACAGCACCATCGCCCTGGACTACATGCTCCAGACCTTCACCCGCGTCATCGATAAGCTCCTGGTCTATCCGGACAAGATGATGAAGGACCTCAACCTCACGGGCGGCCTCATCTACAGCCCGATCATCCTCAATACGCTCGTTGAAAAAGGCGCTGTCCGCGAACAGGCATACCGCTGGGTTCAGCGCAATGCCATGAAACGCTGGCTCGAAGGGGAAGACTTCCTGGAAAACCTGAAAAAAGACGAAGACGTCAAGAAATACATGACGGCAGAAGAAATCGAAGGCTGCTTCGACGTCAAGAAGATGCTCAGCCACGTCGACACCATCTTCGCACGTTTCGGAATCTAAGAATAGTTTGTAGTACGGAGTTTATAGTTTGTAGAATATGGTTTTAAATTTAAAGCCATCCGCTAACCACTAACTGCTAGCCACTAACAACTAAAAAAGAGGCTGTCGCATTAAGACAGCCTCTTTTTGCTACTTCGGAAATCTGCATCCACGAAAGCCTCTCCTGACAGGAGAGGCTTTCGTGGATGCAGATTTCCGAAGTAGCAAAAAG
>CABQJB010000066.1 GCA_902464195.1 uncultured Megasphaera sp. | reverse complement strand
TGGAAAAATATGACAAAGATTTCTAAGAAATTTACACAAAATTCTTGACATACCCGGATAATCTCCAGGGCCTGCGGCCTGGGCCGTCAGGGCGGCACCGCTGAAGGTCATGAAGGTGACGACCAGGACCAGCATCATGCGTACTATATAGTTGAACTTCTTCATAAGTATCATCCTCCTTATTTAAGGTTGACTATAGTATACGCATGAGCCGTTACAATTCAGTCACAAGGTCATTTCAGGAGAACTACAAATCGGCTTCTTTTTGGTATATGGCCCAAATGCCTTTCTGAGTGCGCCATTTCCAGTTCCCCGGTACTTCCTGGAGGAAATGGGCTTCATCGCGGTCGCGGACGACGGCCAGGACTTTAGGATGGTCCGGCAGGTCTTCGATAGCCATGAAGGGCATGACGTTCTTGGCGTTCCAGCTGATGCCGCCAGGCAGCATGTGGGCAATGTCCTTGGCCTCTGCCAGACGATAGGCCGTATGACCGGAGTAATAAGTCAGGGATACGGGGTAGCGGCCGCCATAAGTGACAACTGTCGTTTCATTATCGGCCAGTCCGCTGACGACCTGAGCGGCATTATAAGCCGAAGCCTGCTGGCACTGGGGCACAATGACCGTACACGTAGCGGCTACGTAAATGGCCAGGACAATGCCGGCCATATTGAGGACCAGGCGGTCATATTTCTTCAAATACGACGCAAAACCGATGGCCAGGGGAATCATATACGGGAAGGTATAGGTCATGTATTTCGTCGCCATGAGCTGGTAGGTCACGAAAATCGTAGCCGCCCAGACGATGAGGAACTGGGTCTTCATGGAAAAGGCCGGCAGATGCAGCCTTTTTTCCCGCCAGGCCGCTGCAATTTTCCGGGTCAGGCCATAGTCGCGCCAGGCCAGGGGCAGAGTGAAGATCCAGGGGATGAAACCGGCCAGGAAGATGGCGCTGTAATAATACCAGACATTGAACTGAGGATGTTCAGAAACGGTAGCCCGCAGGACGTTATGGACGCCGATGAACTGGCTGACGAAATCGCTGCCATGCATGGCGTACATCGGGCCATACCAGATAAGGGTGATGGCCAGGAACAGGACCAGGCCGGAAAAGAGCTTGATGTGCAGCAGGGCCTTGAGGTCCCGGCGCCACAAGAGGAAGAGCAGAATGATCAGCCCGGGCTGGAAGAAGCCGATAGGCCCTTTAGTCAGGACGGCCAGGCCGGCAAAGGCGTAGGCCAGGTAGTACCAGCGCGGCTTGCCTTCACTGTAGGCGATGTAAAAGGCCATGAGGCAGGCCGAATAGAAGACGAAGAGGGTCATATCCGTAATGATGGCCTTGGAGAGGTAAAAATATTCTACCGTTGTCAGCAGGATGAGGCCGGTCAGGAATCCCGTCTTCTTATCATAGAGGCGGGCTGTGAAGCCATAGGCCAGGAGGATGCCGGCCATGCCGAACAGGGCCGGGAAAAAGCGGGCCGAGAAATTGCCGATGCCGAAGAGCTTGAAGGCGGCAATGAGTTCCCAATAGAAGAAAATCGGTTTATCATACCAGTAATTGCCGAAGATGCGCGGTGAGAAGTAGTCGCCAGACGCAAGCATTTCCTTAGCCGTCAGAACATAATTCGATTCGACAGGATCCGTGACGACCAGCAGGTGATTGGCTACAAAGCAGAGGATGGCTGCCAAGACCAGCAAGATGACGACTGGCGACGCCATGATTTTCTGCCAGAGGTACTGCCATATCGACAGAGCCGCGTCTTCTTTCGCACGAAATTCATACATAATAAAAACTCCCCTTCCTATTCGTTACCGTTTTGATGGTATCAGTATAGGAAGAGAAGTTAAATAAAAGATAAACAGAGCGATAACAAAACGAGAAAGGACTGTAAAAAAATCCGTCCTAGCCCCGGAAGCGGTAACCGGCGCCCCAAACCGTCTCGATATAGCGGGGGTTAGCCGTGTCTTCTTCAATTTTTTCACGGATGCGGTTGACGTGGACCGACACGGTCGCCGTTTCTCCCAGGGCTTCGCTGCCCCAAACGCGGTCAAAGAGTGTTTCCTTGCTGAAGACGATGCCCGGATTCTTGGCAAAGAACAAGAGGAGTTCGAATTCCTTATTGGGCAGGGCCACTTCTTTCCCCTTGACGAAGACGCGATGGCCGCTCTCATCGATTTCCAAATCGCCGTAGCGCAGGACATCGCGATGGACTTCGCGGGACGTGAGCTGTTCATACCGGGCCAGGTGACCTTTGACGCGGGCTACGAGCTCATTGGGACTGAAAGGCTTGACGATATAGTCGTCAGCACCGAGGCCGAGGCCGCGGATCTTATCGATGTCTTCCTGCCGGGCCGATACCATGAGTATCGGGATATCCTTGGTTTCGCGGATAGTACGGCAAATCTGGAAGCCATCGCGGCCGGGCAGCATGATGTCCAGCAGGATGAGGTCGTAGGCTTCTTCCAGGGCTTTCTTTTCCCCTGTCTTCCCTTCAGCCGCGATGTCGGCACTGAAGCCATTGGCTTCTAAGTAGTCCCGTTCCAATTCGGCAATGCCCTGGTCGTCTTCAATAATCAAGATACGTTTCATGTATGTGATTCCCCTTTCGGTAACGAAATGCAAATAGTCAATCCCTTGGGCACTGTCGCCTGGGCCCAGATTTTCCCCTTCATGGCCTGGACGATCTGCTGGACCACGGCCAGTCCCAGGCCGCTCCCCTTGGCAACGTTGGTCCGGGCCTTGTCGGTGCGGTAGAAACTTTCAAAGAGTTTCGGCAATTCCTTCTCTTCGACACCGCAGCCGTCATCGGCAAAGGAAAGGAGGTAATCCCCTTCCCCGCCATCGGTCAGGGTAATGGCCAGATGGCCGACATCCTGGTCTTTATACTTCAGGCTGTTGCCCAGGATGTTTTCAATGACCCGCTGGAACTGCTGGCGGTCCAGGGAAATGACGGCCTTGTCCAATGATGACTGGAAGGTCACATCCAGCCCCTGTTCATGGAAATGGTCGGCCTGTTCACCGATATAATCCTTTAAATAGGCCGCCACGTCGACGTCTTCCCAATGGAAGGGCACCTGGCCCAGGTCGAGTTTGGAAAAAAGAAAGAGCGTCCGGACCAGGCTGGCCATGTGGCGCGACGTATCGACGATCATGCCCAGGTAGTGCCGTTCTTTTTCCGGCGTATTGGCGATGCCGTCGAGGATGCCGCTGGCATAACCTTCGATTTTCGTCAAAGGTGTCGATAAATCATGGGAGATGCCGGCCAAAAGTTCCTTGCGGTTCTTGTCATATTTTTCCCGCGTATCCCGGGCTGCCCACAGCTGGAGGCGCATCTTTTCAAAGGCCTGGCAAGTATCACCGATTTCGTCACGCGATAAAATCGGGACGGGATGGTCCAAATCGCCCTGGCTGATGGCGTCGGCCATATTGCGCAGCCTTTCGACAGGACCGACAATCTGGCCAGCCATCCAGCGCGACAGTTTCAGGCCGACGAGAATGGTCAGCAAGATAGTCAGGACAGCCAGGACATAAAAGGCAATTTTCAAGATGTCCTTAGACGACAAGTCGATGTACTCATTCTCAGGATAACTCGGCACAGCACCGGCAACAGCCAAATGAATGTCCGTATGAGGCGAGACGTAGTAAAAGCGCAGGCCTTCGCCAGTCCAGGTAAAGTCAGCATGTCCCTGACGATGGCCGGCCGTGACCTGCTGGCGCAGGTATTCCTTATCAATGCCATCCGTATCATAAAGGTCTTCCTTATCGCGCCAAATGGACACGTTGAGGCCCTGGTCTTCCAGATGGTCGGCAGCCTGTAGGAGACGGTCCATGTCGCCATTATACTGGTCGGCCCGGACGCGGAGGCGGCTCAATTCAAACTGGATGGACATGTTCTGGCCGCTTTCCGGCCAGATAAAAGAGATGACATTGGCCCGGTTGATGTTGCCGAACTGCAGGGCCAGAAAGATGGCAATGCTGACAACAGCCGTAAACAGGACGGGAATGAAAATCATGATGAAGTTGGAAAAAAGGAGGCGCTTGCGCAGCGGCCAGTCCCGGAGTTGCATGGTCCTCACCTGGTTTCTCTGAATTTTCTTCTATTCTATATATAAAGGTTAAACAAAAATAGAACAAAAAGCAAATTTTCGGGCAAATCTTTTTGCCCTCTTCCCGAAAGTCTGTTATAATAGGGTACAAATCTAGTATAGTTTTGGAACTAGGATTAAATAAGGGGTGTTTATGAAATGACTCAGATTACCAAAGAAACGAAGGATGAAATCCGCAGCCGCTTCCCGCAATTCGTCGAAGCGACGCAGGCTTTTTACGCCAAGGAATTACCGCCGGCCAAATATAAGGGCACGTCGGGCAAATTCGGCAGCTATGGCGAACGGGGGGCCCATAGCAGCATGCTGCGCCTGCGCTTTTCCGGCGGTGCCATCGAACCGGCACACATCGCCTTTCTGAAGGACGTCCTCGACCGCTACGATATCGACCTTATCCACTTCACGACAGGTGAAGCCCTGCAGCTCCACCACTTGAATGAAAAAGAAGTCCTCGCTCTCTATCAGGAATGTTTCGACCACGGCATTTACTGCGTCGGCGCCGGCAGCGACAACCCTCGCAACATCACGGCCAGCCCGCTCCACGGTGTCGCTCCGGGCGAATACTTCGACATGACGCCGTACATCAAGGCAGCGGCCAATTTCGTCATCAACTGCATTCCCAAGTTCAACTTGCCGCGTAAATATAAGATCAGTTTCTCCAGCGGCCTGGACAACGAAGGCCATGCGACTTTCAAGGACCTGGGCTTCGTCGCTCGTCCGGACCACAAATTCGACGTCTATGCCGGCGGCGGCTTCGGCCTCAACGGCTCGCGCTTCGGCATCCTCATCGATGAAGGCGTCGATCCGCTGGATATTTCCTACTACATCCTGGGCTATGGCCGGGACGTGTACATGAAATACGGCGACTATGAACACCGCGGCCAGAACCGTTCACGCTTCATCCTCAATAAACTCGGAGACGACGCCTTCCGCCAGGCCGTCCGCGATGCTGTCGCCAAAGCTAAGGCAGAAGGCGACTACCGCCTGACTATCGAAGAAGAAACGCCGTTGGCTAAGAGCGGCGCTGACGACAGTGTCCTCGAAGATAGCCGCATCGGCAAACAGAAACAGGACGGCCTCTATTACGTCGAATACAAGCCCTTGGGCGGCACGCCGAAAGTCTCCGTCTTCCACGAACTGCTAAAGGCTCTCCAGACCATGGAAGGCGCAGAAATCCGTCTCAATGCCGACGAAACGGCTTACATCATCAACCTCACAGCTGACGAAGCCCGTAAAGTCGCTGCCCTCACGGCCGACGACACGGCGACGACAGCCTTTGAACACTCCGTCAGCTGCATCGGCGCCACGGTCTGCCAGCAGGGCTTGCGCGATTCTCACGGCACCTTCGTCAAACTGGCCCAGCTCTTCAAAGACCGCGGCATCGACAGCCACTTCCTGCCGAAATGCCACTTCTCCGGCTGTCCGTCGAACTGCACAGTCCAGCAGCTGGCTCCTCTGGGCCTGCGCGGCGCCAGCAAAAAAGTCGGCGACAAAATGGAACCGGCCTTCAACATCTACGCCGGCGGCAACTACGCCATCGGTAAAGGCGTCATGGGCGAACAAATCGGGGTCATCACCATCGAACACCTGCCCGACTTCTTCCTGGCCCTGAACCAAACCCTCCTCGATGCCAACCAGTCCTATGACGAATGGTATCCGCAGCATAAAGAAGGACTCATAGAATTAGTAAATCAGTTTGAATAGGAAAAAGGCGCTGTCCTCGCGGACGGCGCTTTTTTCTGTAGGGGCGCCACGCGGGGCGCCCGCTTTGTAATATGTACGTTTTCCCAATCAGCTTGCTAAAAAAATTCTTCACACTTCTAACGGGTCGCCCACGTGGCGACCCCTACATGCCCGGTACTACGCACTACAAACTATAAAGCCAAAGGGACCTCGCATGATGGCAGAAGTCTTATGCAACCCCCACCCTCCTTCTGATGCAGGCGCTGACGCAGCTGGCGAAGAGGCAGAGGGCGATGTCGATGAGCCAAATGGTGACGTAGCCACCGGTGGCTGCCAGAAGGACGCCGCCGAACCAGGCGCTGAAGAAGGCTCCGACCTGATGGGCCAGGAAGAGGACGCCCATGAGGGTGGCCACCTGGCGCAGAGTAAAGTTTTCGCTGACCAGGCCGGCTGTAGGCGACACGGTGGCGTCGCCGGTCATGCCCAGGCCGATGGCAAAGATGACGGCTGTGAGAAAGGTCTTGGGCAGGACGAAGAGATACAAGGCGACCCAGACGGCGCGGAAGCCGTAGAGGAAGGCCAGGAGTTTCCCTTTGGACAGGGTATTGCACAAGACGCCCGACAAGAGGGCGCCGCAGATGGTAGCGATGCCGTAGATGGAAAAGGCCCAGCTCGCCGCTTCCGGGGCGATGCCATAGAGGACAAACTGTGAAAAGAGATGGGACTCGATGATGACCATGTGGAAGCCGCACGTCGAGAAACCGCCTAGGAGCAGGAGGAACGTCCGGTTGTGGAAAGCCTGCCCCAGAGAAGCCAGGGACAGGTCCTTATCTCCCCCGCTCGCCTGGATATCGCGCCGTTTCGGGTCCCGCGAGGTCACGATGAAAGCGACGGGGATGAGCAGGACGACGGGCACGAACAGGAAGGTCAGAGCCGATACGGCGCCGCCGCGGCCGACGAAGAACTGCAAGAGCGGCGATAAGACGAAACCGACCATGCCGGCAGCCGCGTTGAGCATCCCTGAAATGATCATGGCATAGTTCTTGCCGACGAAATACGTCGCCGACGTCAGGATGAGGCCGAAGGCCATGGCCCCGGCACCGCAGCCAAAGAAGATGCCCAGGGCGATGAGGAGCATCCAGAATGACTGGGCCAGCATCATGCCGACCAGGCTGAGCAGGGTCATGATGACACCCAGGCCGAGGACGAAGCGGTTCGAGCGCTTGCCGGCGACGATACCGAAGACGGGCTGCATGAGGCCGAAGACGAGCTGCATGACAGCGATGCAGAAGCTGACGTCTTCATAGGAAACGCCGCTGTGCTGACTGAGTGGCGTCAGCAAGATGCCGATATCCGCCCGCAGGCCGGCCCCGACGCCATAAAGCAGGCAGGCCAGCAGGCCGAAGGCGATGACACGGCCTAAGGTCATGTTGTTTTCTTTCTCTATATTCATTGCAAGTTGCCTCCTAAAATAATAATTACGTCATCGTGGGCCCCACTTGACAGCTCTTACTATACCATGCAGAATAGTATCAGTAAAACAAATATTTTCAATAGATATATCGGGATTTCTAATATAAAGGAGAGATTGATGGAACGATACCTAGCTTTACAAAAAGTCGTCGACCTCGGCAGTTTCACCAAAGCCGCTGAAGCCCTGGGATACAGTCAGTCCTCAGTCAGCCAGATGATTGCCTCCCTCGAAAATGATCTGGGCATCAAACTTCTCAACCGGTCGCGGTACGGCATTACCTTATCGCCAGAAGGCAAAGACCTTTACGGCGATATCGAAAAGCTCATCTACCAATACCAGGCCGTCCAGGAACGGACCGCTGAAATCAAAGGTCTCCAGTCCGGCGTCGTCCGCATCGGCACCATTTCCAGCATTACCTGCCACTGGATGCCGGGACTCATTGCGGGCTTCAAGGAAACCTATCCGAACGTCCAGTTCATCATGCCCCAGGGAGACTATTCCCTCATCCCCGAATGGATCCGGTCGGGCCGTGTAGACTGCGGTTTCATTACGCCAACCATTGCCGGTGAGTTGCAGACGGTTCCCGTCAAAGATGGAGAAATGCTGGCCGTCCTGCCAGAAAGCCATCGCCTGGCCAGGAAACCAGCCCTGACCTTGCAGGACATTGCTCAGGAGCCCTTCATCGAGCTCGAAGAAGGCCAGTACAGCGAACCGCTGGAAGCCTTCCGGACCGCCGGCATCACGCCGAATATCCAATACCGCATGCATGACGATTATGCCATTATGGCCATGGTCGAATCGGGACTGGGCATCAGCATCCTGGCGGAGCTCATCCTGCGGCGCACTCATTACCACAATGTCTGCCGCTCCCTGAACCCGCCCATTTACCGCCACCTCTGCCTGGCCTACAAAAAGAAGGACAGCCTACCTTTGGCCTGCCGGTATTTCATCAACTACCTGCTGGCCCGCAAAGACGAGCTACCCTGAATTTTAACGGCCTTTGGCCTTCATGGTGTGCATAACCCAGAAATAGGAACCGCCTGTAAATAAGCAGGCCAGGACCCAGCAGATAGGACTGGCACAGCAGATGCCGAAATAGCCCCACATGGCGGCCAGGACCAGGGCCGAGACGCTGCGGCCGCCCAATTCCAGGATGCTGCTGATGAGGGGCACGCTGGAAATGCCCATGCCCTGCAAGGCGTTGCGGTAGACGAAGATCTGGCCTAGGAAGAGATAAAACGGGACGGACATCTTAAGATAGAGGAAGGCCTGTTCCATGAGGACTTCGTCGTGGTCCGTCGTGAAAACGCTGATGAGTTCCCGGCCATAGCTGTACATGGCCACGGCGGCAACCAGGCAGAATGCCAGGGACACGAGAGAGCACTGGCGGACGCCCTGGCGGATGCGGCTGTATTGGCTGGCACCGTAGTTCTGCGCCGAATAGACGGCCATGGCGATGCCAAAGGAAATCATGGGCTGCAAGGCCAGCTGTTCGATTTTCGTCGCCGACACGAAGCCGGCAATCGTTTCCGGGCCAAAGGTATTGCAGACCGACTGCAGGACCAGGATACCCATGGAAATGATGAGGAACTGGACGGCCATGGGCAGGCCTAGGCGCAAATGCTGCCAGGCGAAGGGCCAGTCGAAAGACCAGTCGGCCCGGGTCAGGCGCAGCATAGGAAAACGGCGACGCATGAAGCACAGACAGAGCGCAGCCGATACGGCCTGTGCGATGACCAGGGCGATGGCCGAACCGGGGACGCCCCAGCCAAAAGCGACGATGAACAACAGGGCCAGGGCGATATTCAAGAGGGACGACACGATGAGGAAATAGAGCGGCGTCCGGCTGTCACCGAGGGCCCGGCAGATGCAGGACAGGAGATTGTAACTCATCATGGCTACCAGGCCGAGGACGACGATGAGCATGTAATGATAGGCGTCGTCGTAAAGGACCTCCGAAATGTTCATAAGCCGCATGATGAGCGGCATGGCCAGGCTCACGGTGGCCGTCAGCATCAGCGTGATGACCAGGGCCAGCATGGCCGACGTCGCCACAGACCGGCGCACGCCATCCATGTCTTCAGCGCCGAAGCGCTGGCCTGTAATGACAGAAAAGCCGGAAGACAAACCGATGGTCAGGCCGAAGACGGCCATGAAGACGGGCGCCACGGCGCCGACAGCCGCCAGGGCATTGACACCGATAGTGCGGCCGACGATGATGATGTCGGCGATATTATAGAATTGCTGAAAAACATTACCGATTAAAAGGGGCACAGTGAATGCCAGGATGAGGCGGATGGGATTGCCCGAAGTCATACTGCGAACCATGGAATCGTCCTTTCTCTAACAAAGAGGCGTGAAATATTTTTATTATAGCATGATAGGGCATAAAAACAAGTTTTA
>CABQJB010000065.1 GCA_902464195.1 uncultured Megasphaera sp. | reverse complement strand
CTGGGACGGCCCCTACGATATCGCATACAGGCGATGAGGCTTGCAAAATATGGCAAAAGGTGATTAAATTATATATGTGTTTAATTTTGACAAATGATTCCGATTTGTCACGCTAAAATTTTCTGCAAGGAGTGTCAGTATGAAAATCAGTGCCGAAGAAATAAAGAAGATCGCACTGTTGTCCCGCCTGGAAGTCAAGGAAGACCAGATGGAAACGGTCGGGAAACAGCTGAACGACATTTTATCGTACATGGATCTCTTGAGCCAGGTCGATGTGACCGATGTCAAGCCGACGGCTCATGCCGTATCCATGTCCAATGTCATGCGCGACGACGTTCCCCAGCCGTCGCTGGCCAATGAAAAAGCGCTTCAGAATGCGCCGGAACAGGCTGATGGCTATTTCAAAGTTCCGAAAGTCATCCAGGATTAACAGGGAGGCGTATGTATGTTAACTATCCATGAACTGCATGAAAAACTGGTCAACGGCGACGTATCGGCTGTCGAATTGACCAAGGCTTTTCTTGCACATAAAGATACAGTAGAACCGAAAGTACAGGCATTTTTATCGGATAACCGCGACTATGCCCTGGAAGCGGCTGCCGCTGTCGATGCCAAAATCGCAGCCGGTGAAGCCATCAGTGACCTCGCCGGGATTCCCGGTGCCATCAAGGACAACATCTGCATCAAAGGCCAGAAGGCTACGTGTGCATCGAAGATGCTGGAAAATTTCAAATCGCCGTACAATGCGACGGTCATCGAAAAACTGATGGCTGCTGATTATGTCAGCCTGGGCAAGACCAATATGGACGAATTCGCCATGGGCAGTTCGACAGAAAACTCGGCTTTCCAGCTGACCCATAACCCGTGGAACCTCGATTGCGTCCCCGGCGGTTCGTCCGGCGGTTCGGCTGCCGCTGTCGCTTCGGGTGAAACAGTCTGGGCCCTCGGTTCGGATACAGGCGGATCCGTCCGTCAGCCGGCTTCGTACTGCGGTGTCGTCGGCCTCAAACCGACATACGGCCTCATTTCCCGTTATGGCCTCATCGCCTTTGCGTCGTCCCTGGACCAGATCGGCACTTTTACCAATGATGTCGCTGACTGCGCCATCGTCCTCAATGCCATCGCCGGTCACGATGCCAAGGACTCGACGTCCATTCCCCAGGCTGAAAAAGATTACAAACAGGCCCTGGTCAATGACGTCAAGGGCATGAAAATCGGCGTCCCCGAAGAGTTCTTCGGTGAAGGCCTCGATGCTGACTGCCGCAAGGCCCTGGAAGACGCTATCGAAACGTATAAGAAACTCGGTGCCGAAATCGTACCGGTCAGCATGCCCCACATGAAATACGGCATCGCTGCTTACTATATCATTGCGCCGGCCGAAGCCAGCTCCAACCTGGCCCGTTATGACGGCGTCGGCTTTGGCATGCGCGTCGACGGCAAGGATATCGTCGACATGTATATCAAGACCCGTACGGAAGGCTTCGGCGACGAAGTCAAACGCCGTATCCTCCTCGGGACCTACGTCCTCAGCTCGGGCTATTACGATGCTTATTACCTGCGGGCCATGAAAGTCCGTACCCTCATCAAACAGGACTACGACGAAGCCCTGAAGAAATGCGACGTCCTGCTCACGCCGACGGCACCGGATACGGCCTTCAAGATCGGCCAGAACAGCGATAATCCGCTGGCTATGTACCTCGGCGACGTCTGCACGGTTACGTTGAACCTGGCCGGCCTGCCGGGCCTCAGCATTCCCTGCGGCTATAAAAACGGCCTGCCCATCGGCATGCAGCTCATCGGCAAGGCCCTGGACGAAGCAACGCTGCTTCGCGTGGCCTATACGTTTGAACAGAATCGGACGGACCTTCGCAAGCCGTCGCCCATGGGGGAGGTTGAACTTTAATGAAATACGAATCCGTTATCGGCTTGGAAGTCCATGTCGAATTAAAAACGAAAACCAAGATTTTCTGCGGCTGCAGCACGGAATTCGGCGCCGAACCGAATACCCACGTCTGCCCGGTCTGCCTGGGCCTGCCCGGCGTCCTGCCCGTACTCAATAAAGAAGTATTGCACTATGCCGTCAAAGCCGGCCTGGCCCTGCATTGCGACATCCTGCCGTTCAGCAAATTCGACCGCAAGAACTATTACTATCCCGATTTGCCGAAGAACTTCCAGACGTCCCAGTTCGACCTGCCGATTTGCAAAGGCGGTTACATCGACATCGATGTCGACGGCAAACAGCGCCGTATCCATTTGACCCGTATCCATATGGAAGAAGACGCAGGCAAGCTCGTCCACAGCGGCGGCAGCATTGCCAACTCCGATTCGACCAGCGTCGACTATAACCGTACAGGCGTACCGCTCCTGGAAATCGTCGGTGAACCGGAACTGCGCAGCGGTGCCGAAGCCAGAGCCTATCTGGAAAAACTGCGCTCCATCATGCAGTACCTCGGCGTTTCCGACTGCCGCCTCGAAGAAGGCAGTATGCGTTGTGACGCCAATATCTCCGTCCGTCCCGTCGGTTCGGATAAATTGGGGACCAAGACGGAAATCAAGAACATCAACTCCTTCAGCGCCGTCCAGAAGGGGATTGAATACGAAGCCGTCCGCCAGGCTCAGATCCTCGATGAAGGCGGTACGATCCAGCAGGCTACGCGCGGCTGGGATGAAGCCAAGGGCATTACCATCCTCCAGCGCGTCAAAGAAGGGGATAGCGATTATCGTTACTTCCCGGAACCGGACCTCATTCCTATCGAAGTGTCGCCGGAATACATCGAACAGGTCCGCCAGGAACTGCCGGAAATGCCCGATGCCCGCTGCCAGCGCTTCCAGGATGAATTGGGCTTGTCCGAATACGACGCCAACTTGCTGACCCTGGAAAAACAGACGGCCGATTACTTTGAAGCCGTTGTCAAAGAAGGCGTCGATGCCAAAGAAGCCGCCAACTGGATGCTCGGTGAATTCGCCAAGAAACTGAACGAAGAAAACATCGACATTTCCGCTTCGCCAGTCAAACCGGCTGACCTGGCCGGCCTCTTGAAACTCATCGCCAAAGGGACCATCTCCGGCAAAATCGCCAAGAAAGTCCTGCCGGAAATGTGGAAGTCCGGCAAAGCAGCCGATGTCGTCGTCAAAGAACAGGGCCTGGTCCAGATTACCGATACCGGTGCCCTGGAAGACATGGTCAAGAAAGTCATCGCTGCCAACCCGCAGTCCGTCGCTGACTACAAAGCCGGCAAGAAGAAAGCCATCGGCTTCCTCGTCGGTCAGATCATGAAAGAAACAAAAGGCCGGGCCAACCCCGGCGTCGTCAACCAACTGTTGACCAAGAATTTGCAGTAGGAAAAAGGCTTGTCGCATGTGCGACAAGCCTTTTTAGGTAGTTAGTGGCTAGCAGATGGCTTTAAATTTATCGCCTGTGTGCATAGGGGCCGCATTACCCAGGTGTCCCCTATACACACGGCCACGGGCCGTTTTTGCGGCCTGCCATCTGCGACCGGCGGCCTGCGTTTCTCTATTCTTCCGGATGGAGCAGTTTGTGGATGGCCGTGCTGGTCGGCAGGGTTTCCGTTTCTTCGCCGTCTGTCGTGTAGAGCAGGGGCGCGCCGAAGGTCTGGCCCTGGAGCATGGCTTCTTTGGCGATTTTGCCGATAGGATGTGGGATGACCGTTGCGTCGTGATGGGCTTCGTGGAAGGCCTTGGCTGCTTCTTCCAGGGCCTGGATATCTTCCTGCGTTTTAACGGGGACAGCCAATTCAAAGGTCTTGGCTTCCAAATCCCAGCGGCTTTCCATTTTCTGGACTAATTCGTCCGCCTTGGCGCCCTGGTCGGCTCGGATGACGATGATAGGGACACTGCCCAGGTCGACGGCCTGACCGGCGATGTCGTCAATGTCATCTTCGTCGAGGCTGCCTTCGATTTTGACGGCATCGATGAGGGCCGAGCGGATGGCAAAGCGCAGAATCGTCGCGTAGTCGTTGTCGGTCTGGTACATTTCCGGCAATTTGCTCTTATCGCACGAAAAGAGGACCGACGGCTGTTCGGCATCACGGGCGATGAACAGCAGGGCATTCCAGAGCTGAGACAAATTAATGGTGCCGTTGAAACAGCCGGCATCAAAGGCAATCATATCATAAGGTTTCTTTAAGATTTCGTCGATCCGGTCCTGCAAATCTTCGATAGTTTCACATTCCAAGGGAACGGCGATGAAAGGATGATCCGATTCAAAATGAATACTCATTGCACTAGGCATACATTATTACCTCCTAATAAGTCGTATTACCTTTATTGTACTCGGAATATGACTTGTTGGCAATGGTTACAAAAAAACGTTGACAAATCATCTCGTTTCTTGTATAATATTTCTTGTTGGCGGGGCATAGCGCAGTTTGGTAGCGCACCTGGCTTGGGACCAGGGGGTCGCAGGTTCAAATCCTGCTGCTCCGACCATTACCGACCGATGCGGGTGTAGCTCAGTGGTAGAGCGCCAGCCTTCCAAGCTGGTTATGTGGGTTCGATTCCCATCACCCGCTCCATTTTTTGAGACTCAGTAGCTCAGCTGGATAGAGCAACAGCCTTCTAAGCTGTGGGTCTAGGGTTCGAATCCCTACTGGGTCACCACTTACTTGCGCCTATAGCTCAGGGGATAGAGCACCGGTCTCCGGAACCGGGTGCGAAGGTTCGAATCCTTCTAGGCGCACCATATTGAATTTTACCGAGTATTCGGTTTTTCCCGTCAGCGGCAGGCTGACGGGATTTTTTATTTGAAGATACGGTATCTGACAGATGAAGGGCGGACCGTGAGCCGTTGATGGTTTCTCAATATAATGATATTTTTGTCCTTCTTTCGTATATCTCCGACTCCTGTTTTTTTTTATAATTAAGCCATCAAAAGAAATTGTAAAGAGTTGGTTCAGAGAGGAGCAGATATCATGCAGATACAAGTTAATGGACAAAAAATTATCAGTCGTATTCACGAATTGGGCCAGTTGGGCATTGATGAACAGGGACGGCGTACTCGCTTAGCCGCTTCGGATACAGAAAAACAGGGACGCGATCTGGTCGTCAGCTGGATGAAGGAAGCAGGCCTTAAGGTCGTCGTTGACTATATCGGCAATATTTTTGGCATTTGGGAAACCGAAGAAAATAAAAATGAAAAGCCCGTTATGACGGGGTCCCATATTGATACGGTCATCAATGCCGGCCGATACGATGGCTGCCTCGGCGTTATTTCCGGGATTGAAGTCATTCAGGCGATGAAAGAAGCCGGCGTAAAGACAAAACATCCCCTGGTAGTAGGCGCTTTTACCAATGAAGAAGGGGTCCGTTATTCTCCTGATATGATGGGCTCTCTGGTCTATGCCGGAGGCCTGTCGACAAAAGATGCCTTAGCGTCGGTCGGTACTGACGGGACGATACTGGGGGAAGAATTAAAACGTATCGGCTATGCCGGTACTGTAGAACCGGGATTCCTGAAGCCCGAAGCTTTTGTAGAACTTCACGTAGAACAAGGCCCCATTATGGATATAGAAGGCATCAGCATCGGGGCTGTAGAAAATTTACAGGGCATCCATTGGCAGCGTGTAACCATTGAAGGGATGGCCAACCACGCGGGTACCACTCCGACAAAGCTCCGTGCCGACGCCGGGCTGGCCGCTGCCCGTATCAATGTATTTGCGCGGGAACTGGTAGAACAGTCTGGCGGCATGGCTACCGTAGGGACTATGGAATTTAAACCGAATGCCGTCAATGTCATTCCGTCTAAAGCCGTCTTTACCGTAGATCTGCGTAATCCGAATAAAGAAAAACTCGATAGCGATGAAAAGAAATTGGCAGATTATATCAAACAGGTCGCTAGCGAAGACCATGTCCACATTACGACACAGCAGATGACCTGTTTTGATCCGGTAGATTTTGATGAAACGATTTGCCGGCTCATAGAAAAAGTAGCTGAAAATCATGGCTTTTCTGTCAAACGCATGACTTCAGGAGCAGGGCAGGATGCACAGATGATCGCTCGCATTTGCCCGACGGCCATGATTTTTGTTCCCAGTGTCCATGGTATCAGCCATAACCCGGACGAATTCACGAAAGATGAAGATATCTGCCATGGGGCGGCTGTATTACTGGACGTCCTGGCAGAACTGGCTGCGAAATAAGGTGAAACCTTCCTCAAAGTGTATAGTAGAATAATAGAGTAGAAACGAAAAGACTGCCGACGCAGGAACGAATGGGTTATGCGACGGCAGTCTTTTCGCGTTATAGGTAATAGCCCTTGTTATGATTTTTACGAAATTCTAACGGAGTGCGGCCTGTTTTTTTATGGAATTTGTCGATAAAATAACTGGTTGAACTAAAGCCGTTGTCATATGCCACTTCGCTGATCGATTTAGTGGTTGAAAGTAGCGTGGAGATGCTCTGCTCGATGCGATAATTGGTGAGATACGTAAAAATGGTGCAATTCATGGAACGCTTGAAAAAACGGCAACATTCACTGGTACAAAGGCCAATCGAGTTGGCACATTCTTGTAAGGTCAATTTTTCCTTGTAATGTTCCTGGATATAGGAGAGCAATGTTTTCAGGCGCTCGTTATCGGTACTGGAAACGGGACTGGTGTCGACTTCGGGAACGGAAAGGTGAATCAATTCCCACCAGATGATGAGGAGATGGACATAGATTTTATATTCATAGCCGCGTTCCTGGCGAGAGTATTCTTCAAATATTTCCTGCAGGTGCTCCAGCAGTTTTCGTTCATCCGGCTGAGTATCCTGAAATACGCAGTACGTAAACTGCTCATTTTTTAGGTACGGCCGGATGTATTTCTGGTCGACGGCATTTCCCGGATAGCCCCGCAATAATGTGGGATGGACATCGATACATACATAGGTGGAATCGGGACGTCCTGCCGCCTTGGCCATGTGTAAGACGCCGCTGTTAATAAAAATGCCTTGCCCTTGCTTTAAGGTTATTTTAGTCCGGTTGACATAGAAAGAAACCGTTCCTACGGTGACATAAGCATATTGCATTTCATCATGCCAGTGCCAATTGACGTAGCCGAGTACATTCAAATCCAGCTGTGTTTCATAGATGCCGACAGGAAAAGTGAAACTGCCATGGCGGGTAGCTTCTTTTTGTGTCTTATCAATCGGAATATCGAATATTTGCATAACTTTTCCTTCACTTTCTGTATATAAACCAACGATTATAGTCCATTATAAGAGGATAATATGGAAAAGACAAGAAAAGCCATCAAAATAGCGATACTTTTGTCTTATATATTCGTATATTGACGACATGAATATCAATATAATGTAATTAACAACAGATTATACTATCATCTGGGACAACAGGAGAGTGATAGGATGAATAGAAATACCTTTGAACAACAACTTGTAACCTGGCGGCGCCATTTTCATCAATATCCAGAAACGGCATTTAACGAAATCCAGACAGCGGCATTTATTGCTAACCAATTGGAACAGATGGGGATAGACGTTGCCACTCATATTGGCAAGACCGGCGTGGTCGGCACTTTAAAGGTCGGGAGCGGGGGACATTGTATTGGCCTGCGCAGCGACATGGATGCGAATCCCATCGAAGAACAGGGGGAATCGGATTGGAAATCCCGGCATCCCGGCTGTATGCACGCTTGTGGTCACGATGGCCATATGACGCAGCTGTTAGGGGCAGCCTGGCTGTTGTCACAAGCTAACGATTTCAATGGGACCGTCCGTTTTGTATTCCAACCGGCAGAAGAACCGGGCAAAGGAGCCCAGGCCATGCTGGATGACGGGTTACTGGAACGCTTTCCCATGGACGAGATATATGGACTGCATAATATGCCGGCAATCCAGGCCGGCAAAGTACACGTCCGGGCCGGGGGTATCATGGCCAGTGAAGATAACTTTGCCATACAGATTCACGGCAAGGGGGCTCATGCTTCGAGCCCTCATATGGGAATCGACCCGTTAGTCACGGCAGCAGAAATTATTATGCAGCTCCAGACGATTGCCTCCCGATCCGCCGATCCCCTGCAGCCGGTTGTCGTATCGTGTACTGAATTATTTACCGATGGCGCTCATAATGCCATTCCGTCTCATGTAACCCTTCTGGGGGATACCCGCAGCTATTCGCTGGCGATGCAGCAACTCATCGAAGACAGGATGCGGGTGATTTGCGAAAAGACTTGCGAATTGAATGGCGCCGGTTGTGATTTCTCATATACCCATGAATTTGCACCTACGCTGAATACGGCTGAACAAGCGGATATCGTTGCGCAGGCAGCCCGCCGTATCGTAGGGGCAGAAAATGTCGATGCTTCGTGTAAGCCATCGACGATTTCTGAAGATTTTGCCCATTTCCTGGAACATATTCCAGGGGCTTATTTCTTCCTCGGCAGTGGTCACTCTGCCGTTCCTTCGGAAAATACCATGCTTCACAATCCTAACTATAACTATAATGATTCGATTTTGACGACCGGTGCCGCCATCTTGGCAGAAATCGTCAAAATCCGTTTGCAATAGGAGGATATCATCATGCAGGAAACGATTAAAGCGGTTCATCTTGACCATCAAGGTACCTTGTCGGATACCTCGTCATTCAGCCTGGCCGCAGCTCAAAAAGTACAGGCATTTCATCAAAGTTTTCCCGATTATCAGGAAACGCCGCTGGCCGATTTAAAAAATCTGGCAGCCTGTTTGGGTGTCAAGCGTATTCATGTCAAAGACGAAAGTTATCGTTTTGGCCTGAATGCTTTTAAGGGCTTGGGGGGCAGTTTTTGCATCGCCAGTTATATTGCCAAAAAATTGGGCGTTGACATTAGCGAATTGTCCTATGAAAAAATTACTTCGCCTGCCATTAAAGAAAAATTAGGGCCCTTGACGTTTGTTACGGCGACCGATGGCAACCATGGGCGCGGCATTGCCTGGACGGCGAATCGTCTGGGGCAGAAGGCCGTCATCTATATGCCAAAAGGCAGTGCCGAAGAGCGGCTTCATAATATCCGGAAGCTGGGCGCGGAGGCTTCGATTACGGACCTTAATTACGATGATACCGTGCGTTTTGCAGCCAAACAGGCGGAAGCCAACGGCTGGGTATTTGTTCAGGATACGGCCTGGGACGGGTATACAGAAATCCCGGGGTGGATTATGCAAGGCTATATGACGATGGCCTATGAAGCCTATCAGCAACTGCAGCACGAGCCCCTTACCCATATTTTCCTTCAAGCCGGCGTAGGTGCGATGTCCGGTGCGCTTACCGGGTTTTTCTCTTCCGTATATGGCGATGACAAGCGGCCTATCATAACGATTGTCGAACCGAATAAGGCCGATTGCATTTATCGTACGGCAGCGGCTAATGACGGTACACTCCATGTCGTCAAAGGGGATATGGATTCTATTATGGCCGGTCTCTGCTGTGGCGAACCGTGTACGATTGGCTGGGATATCTTAAAAGACCATGCCGATCACTTCGTTTCTGTCCCGGATTGGGTCGCCGCTAAGGGGATGCGTGTCTTAGGCAACCCCATGGGGGATGATCCGAGAGTAATCTCCGGCGAAAGCGGGGCCGTTACGACAGGCTTTGTGGCCGAACTGTTGCAAAATCCCAGCCTCCGTGAATTACGGGAACAACTCCAGATTACGGAGCAGTCGGACATACTTTGTTTCTCTACAGAAGGCGATACGGATAAAGAAAATTATCGTCGCATCGTTTGGGACGGGTTGTTTCCCAGTTTTTAATATAATTATATTTTCTTCTATCATTTCACACGCTCTTTTTTGG
>CABQJB010000064.1 GCA_902464195.1 uncultured Megasphaera sp. | reverse complement strand
AACCTTCAAATTTAAAGCCATCCGCTAACAACTAACTGCTAGCCACTAACAACTTTAAAGGGCTTGTCGTCGTGCGACAAGCCCTTCTTTTTTTACAATCTGTGGTCTGCGTTTCTACCTGTTGGCTGCTAGTCGCTAGCCGCGGCCTGCGAAATGCGGACTGCGGACTGCGACAAACGACGAACGACCTACGACACAGGCTCTCCGATGACGACGCGGCGGCCGCCTTGTGCTTCGTAGAGACGATGGGAAATGGAAAGGACTGTCCGGTCTTTGGCGGCGGCCTGCAGGGCTTGAAGAACCTGGCTTTCTGTCAGGGAATCGAGGTTGGCCGTGATTTCATCGAATAAGAGAATCTGTGGGTTCATGACGACGGCTCGGGCGATGGACAGGAGTTGGCTCTGGCCGCGGGAGAAGAGTTCCGGCCGGAAAGGCGTGTCCAGTCCCTGAGGCAGGGCGCAGCACGTATCCCACAGGCCGACGAGATGCAGGGCTTTTTCTATGGCGTCTGTTGTGACCCGCGGGTCCTTGAGGCTGATCTGGTCGGCGACGGTACCACTGATGGCGTGGAATTGCTGTTCGACGTAGCCAAAGACCTGGCGCCGGACGGAAGGGGACAGCCGGGACGGGTCGCAGCCGAAGATGCGGACCTGTCCCTCCCGGGGCTGATAGAGGCCGAGGATGAGCTTGAAGAGGGTGCTCTTGCCGGCGCCGGTACGGCCGGTGATGGTGACCATTTCCCCGGCGGCAACGGTGAGCGAGAAGTGGCGGAAAATAGCTTTTTCCCGGCCATAGCCAAAGGCGGCATCGTCGATGACCAGCGGTGCCGCTGCTGTGTCAAGGTCCACTGGGTCTCTTCGTTCCTGAATGGGTTCGGCAAAGAAGTCTTTCAGGCGGCCGATACCGGCGATGGCAGACTGGATGTTCTGGATTTCCATGCCGATGCTTTCCAGCGGCGAGAAGATGCGGCGCACATAGGCGATGAGGGCGACGACGCTGCCGACGGTCATGCCGAAGATTTCCTGCAGGGACGGACTGCTGACGGACAGGGCCATCATCAGGCAGATGATGATGGTGCAGCTGGTGATGATAATTGGCGAATAGATGGAGTCACAGAAATTGCTCCGTTCCATGGCGTCGAAGCTGTCGCGGATGGTCCGGCCATAGCGCTGGCGCAGATAGCGTTCCTGCTGGCACGTGTGGATCGTGCGGATATTGTGGACCGTTTCCGGGATGAGTTCGTTCGTCCGGCCGACGGCGATGCGGTTGTCCCGCTGGGCCTGGAGCATGCGTTTTTGGAAATAACGGGTCAGGAGGAACAAGAGGGGCAGGCAGATGCAGAGCAATACACCCAGGCCCAGGCTCAAATGGAAGACGACGGCGAGGATACTGAAAATGGTGAAGGCGTCAGCAATCATGCTGACGACGCCGGAATCAAAGAGGTTTTCCAGGGTATCGACGTCGTTGACGAAGAGCGATGTGACGGCACCGGCTTCATGGCCGACGAAGTACGCTGCCGGCAGCTCACCGAGGCGCTGGCACATGGCCGAGCGCAAGCCGTGGGTAATCTTCTGGCCGAAGACGGTGATCAGCGTCTCTTTGAGAGCGTCGACGAGGCCACTGCCGGCATTGAGGGCAAAGTAGAGGACGCCTGCCGTCAGCAGAGGATAGGCGCTGAACGAGCCGCTGACCAGGCTGTCGACGATGTATTGCAGGATAAGGGGCGGCGTGACGCTCACGGCGATGGATGCGATGATGGCTGCGATGAGTACCACCAGGAGCAGGCCATTTTTCTTCAGGGTCTGCCAAAAGACGTTACGCATGGATAGCACCTCCCTGGGCATGCTGCAAGTCATAGAGGTTCCGGTAGGCCGGACAGGATTCGTATAAAGCTTCGTGCGTGGCGACGACGCTGGTCCCATCCCCGTTGAGCCAGATGACCTGGTCCAGCTTGGGGAAGAGGGACAGGCGGTGCGAGATGAGGAGAATGATGCGGTCGCTGTAGTCCCGGCGCAGGCTGGTGAAAATTTTCTTTTCTGTTGCCATGTCGACGGCGGCAAAGGGGTCGTCGAGGATGAGGAGCGGCCGCGGATGGAACAGGGTCCGGGCCAGGGCGATGCGGGCCTGCTGGCCGCCGGACAAGCGCTGGCCGCCTTCACCGATGGGCGTTTCTATCCCTTTCGGAAAGGTAGCGCAGTCCTCGTCCATACAGACCCTTTCCAGGACCAGCGTAATGTCACCGGGCAGGCCGAGGCGGATGTTTTCTTCGACGGTAGCCGCAAAGAGTTCCGAGTCATGACCACAGTAGCCGACGATGCCGTCTGGTGGCGTGTGGCCGTTGCCCAGCTCCTTGGCAGCGAAGAAAATCTGGCCGCCGTGCGGATTTTCACAGAGGAAGGCCTGGCCCAGCGTCGATTTGCCGCAGGCTACAGGCCCGGTGATGCCGATGATGTCGCCTGGCTTGGCCGAAAACGTCAAATCCCGGAAAATCGGGATGGTACTGCCGGGATAGGTGAAGGACAAGGCGCGGACTGTCAGGGGAGCCGGTGCGGCCGGCGGTACGGGATCGGGCAGTTCCGTTGCTGCCTGGAGATGGGGCTGGATGCGCTGCCATGAAACCTGGGCTTTCTGGATGGCATTGAACAATTTGGCCGCATGGGACGACTTCGTCGCCAGCTTGATGAAACAGGCCAGGTACGTCGAGAAAGCGGCGATATCCCAGCTTTCCCAGCCCATCCCCAGGACGTTGCGGCCACCGAGCCAGATGACCAGTATGGTGCCAATCATGGCGATGACTTTGTAAATCGGCTGGAGCGTGTTTTCCCAAAGATTGGCCAGAATCATTTTCTTTTCATAGTCGGCCAGGTAGCCTTCGTAACGCTGGTCCTGTACGGCTTCTTCACCGTAGACTCGGTATGTCAGGGCATTGCTGATGCGGTCCAGGGTCATGCCCGACAGGGCGCCGCTGCTTTCCTTGCTGCGGGCCGCCGTTGCGGCGACCAGGCTGCGCAGGCGGTTGGCCAGGATATAGGCGATGGGTGGGAAGACGAGGATGCACAAGGTCAGGCGCCAGTCATACCAAAGGAGCATGACCACATAGGCCGCCATGACGACGCCGGTGTCGAAGATTTCCGTCGTGAACTTGCGCATGCCTTCGACGCAGGTGTCGATGTCGGAAATGACCTTGGTCATCAAGGCCCCGGTGTCAGCCTGTTCCATGTCCCGTTTCGGCGTCTGTACCAGGTGCTGGTAGAGGCGGTCCTTCATGGCCAGGCTGATGTTGTTGGCAAATTTACGGACGTAGAGCCGCTTGAAATAGCGGGCGCCCTGGACGCCGAGGATGACCAGGGCGTAGCACAGGCAGAGAGCGTACATGTCCGCTGCTGTCCGGGTGCCGCCGAAAATATCGTAGAGATATTGGGCCAGCTGCCCGTCGAACCAGGGCCCGGCAATCATGCCGACATTGTATAAGATGCCGCTCAACGTGACGATGAGCAGCAATTTCTTTTCATGGTAAAAATAATAACTGACCGAGCCCGGTCCGTATCGTTTCAATGGGAACACCTCACATTTGATGATTATGGTTCATATATCATACACTATTATAAGCCTTTGTACAACTAGACGAGGGAAAGGTGTCGTTCATCGTTCGTCGTAAAGGCCCATAACGGGCTCGCCACGTGCGAGCCCCTACTGTAGGGGCGTGCGCGTGGCACGCCCGTTCCTCCTGATGTGGGGATTTCCATTGCCTGTATGATGGGAAATGGGACAGGCCTCTTGCGTAAAGTCAAAAAGACGAATATAATAGAGTTGTATGAAAGTCAAAAAGGAAAATATATTTTTACGGGGTGATTATGATGAGTGTATTAGCAGATAAGATTGAACAATTCATTTTACATAAATTGTTAGAAGAAGATAATTCAGACATTGTATTGCGCCGTAATGAGCTGGCCGACGAACTGCAATGCGCTCCGTCCCAGATCAGCTACGTCCTGAGCACGCGTTTTTCCAACGACAAGGGCTATCTGGTCGAATCGCGGCGCGGATCCGGCGGATTCGTCCGCATCATCAAGCTGACGCCGAAGAAGCAGGACCGCACACCGGTCCTCCTGCATGAACGGCTGCCGGCCGTCAGCATTTCCATGGAAGACCTGGATGCCCTGCTGTACCAGCTCCTCAAGCGGCGCAGCCTGACCAACAACGAAGCGGTTATCCTCCATTTGACCTTTGAATCCCTCTATCGCCGCATCGACGATGAAGGGACGCGCCTGCTGGTCATCAGCGACATTTTGAAGAATCTCAATCTCCATTGAGTGATAGAAAGGACGTGAGGGCTATGTTATGTGATGCCTGTAAGAAAAGAGAGGCTGTTGTCCATATCGTCAAGATCGAGAACGGGCGGCGCACGGATTTGCACCTGTGTACAGCCTGTGCCAAGAAACAGACCAATTTTTCTAATTTCAGAGATTTGAATATCATTGATAACGACTTTTTCCGCAAGATGGCCTACCCGGACTACCAGGGACGCAGTGGCGATGAACCGCGCTGTGCCAGCTGCGGTATGACCTACAGCGAATTCAACCGCCTCGGGAAGTTCGGCTGCCCCGACTGCTACGAAGCCTTCAAGGAAGAGATTCCGCCGCTCCTGCGCCGCATCCACGGCCACAGCAAACACGTCGGCAAGGTGCCCAACCGCGGCACCGGTGTCTTCCGGACGGCGACGCACGTCAAACGCCTGCGCCAGCATTTGCAGAAGCTGGTCCAGGAAGAACGCTATGAAGAAGCGGCGAAAGTCCGCGATGAGATCCGCGCCCTCCAGCGTCAGCTGCCGGATGGCGGAAAGGGGGAATAAGCCATGGTCCACGATATGCTTAAGCAGCCGCTCTGTCCCTGGCAGGACGGCACGGGAAACTTCAACGATATCGTCATCGACAGCCGCGTCCGCCTGGACCGGAACTTGAAAAAATACGTCTTTCCCGACAAGGCGTCGGATACGGAACTGGCCGCCGTCCTCGAAGAAGGCAAGCGCCAAATCGGTACCCTCGATACTTTGGGCCATGGACGCTATACCTTCGTCAGCCTCGACGAATTGTCGCCGCTGGAACGGGAAATGCTGGCAGTGAAACATTTTTCCTCGGCCAGCCATATCGAACATCCCAAGAACCGGGGCCTCCTGCTCCGCGAAGACGGGGCCGTGTCGATTATGCTCAATGAAGAAGACCATTTCTGCATCCAGACGGCAGCGCCGGGATTCGACCTCCAGCGCGTCTGGGACCAGGCAGCCCAGGTCGATGATGCCCTGGAAAGCCACTTGGACTTCGCCTTCCGCGACGATTTCGGCTACCTGACAGCCAGCCCGTCCCTGACCGGCACGGGCCTGACTGTCGGCGTGACTATCCACGTCCCGGCCCTGATCCTCATGAAGCGGTTCAACCGCATCGTCCAGGGCATTACTAAATTTGGCTTCACCGTATCCGGGATGTACGGTGAACGCAATGAATGTATCGGCAACATCTTCCAGATTACCAATCAGATTACTCTGGGAGTGACCGAAACGGATATCCTCGACCAGCTGCGCAAGATCGTTACCCAGATTGTCCAGGAAGAACAGAATTGCCGCAGCCTCGTCTGGGACCACAATGAAAATACGTTGAAAGATAAATGGCTGCGTACTTACGGTACCCTCAGCCGGGCTTGGCTCCTGGCCGACCAGGAATCCCTGTCCCTGGCCAGTGACCTGCGTTTCGGTATCGACATGGGTGTCATCCCCGAAGGCCCTCTGGCTTATGAAGCCATCATGACCGTTGTCGAACCGGCTTATTTGCAGCTCAAGGCCGGAACCGAACTGAACGGGGAAGAGCTGGAACACCAGCGGGCTGAAGCCGTGCAGCAAGTACTCAGTGATTACCGGAGGAAGTGATTTCCAATGATGAACAATCGTCTCACCAATGACGCTAAAGCCGTCCTGCAGTATGCGCAGGAAGCGGCACAGAAATTCCACCATGATTACGTAGGGACCGAACATATCCTGCTCGGTCTCGTTCTCAATACAGACGGCATCGCCGGCCTGCTCCTCAACCAGCTGGGCCTAACGCCGGAAAACGTTACCCGAGCCATCGAACAGCACGTCGGCTGGGGCCAGGACTCGCCGACGAAGCTGCGCCTGACGCCACGGACGAAGCGGGCCATGGAACTGGCCGTCCGCGAAGCCAATCGGCTGGAACAGAACTATGTCGGCACGGAACACATGCTGGCCGGTATCCTCGAAGAAGGGAGCGGCATGGCCGTCCAGATCCTGGAAGATATGGACATCGACCCGGACCTGGTATCCCAGCGCCTGAGTGAACTCATGAACGACCCGGCCGTCGAAGGCGGCGACGCCGTACCGTCCAAGAACGGCAGCGACTTGTCCCAGTTCGGCCGCGACCTCAATGAATGGGCTAAACAAGGGAAGATAGACCCGGTCATTGGCAGGGAAAAGGAAATCAGCCGGGTCATCCAGATCCTCAGCCGCCGGACCAAGAACAACCCCGTTCTCATCGGTGCCCCTGGCGTCGGCAAGACGGCCATCGCCGAAGGTCTGGCCCAGCGCATCATCACCGGCAACGTGCCGGACAGCCTGCTGGACAAGCGCATTTTCTCCCTCGATTTAGCCAGTATCGTCGCCGGTACCAAGTACCGTGGTGAATTTGAAGAACGGATCAAGCGTATCCTCGACGCGATCGAACAGGACGACTCGATCATCCTCTTCATCGACGAAATCCATCAGCTCATCGGAGCTGGTGCCGTCGAAGGCGCCATGGATGCGGCCAACATCCTCAAACCGGCCCTGGCCCGCGGCGACCTGCAGTGCATCGGCGCCACGACCATCGACGAATATAAGAAACACTTTGAAAAAGATGCCGCCCTGGCCCGCCGCTTTCAGCCCGTCCTGGTCGGCGAACCGACGGAAGAAGATGCCATAGCCATCCTCTTCGGCCTGCGCGACCGCTACGAAGCCTTCCACAAGGCCCGCATCACTGACGAAGCCGTCAAGGCAGCCGTCAAACTGTCGGCACGGTACATTTCCGACCGCTACCTGCCGGACAAGGCCATCGACGTCATGGATGAAGCGGCAGCCCGCGTCCGCATGAAAGTCTATGCCCCGTCCCATGAACTCCAGGACCTGGAACAGAAATTGGCTGACATCAATAAAGAAAAAGAAGCGGCCCTGGCTGGCGAAGACTTTGAAAAATGCGCGTCCCTCCGCGATGCCGGCAAGAAGGTATCGTCGGAAATCTCGGCCCTTCAGAAAGAAAAGAAACAGCACGACGATGAAAAGCTCATCGTCACGGAAAACGACATTGCCGACGTCGTATCCATGTGGACAGGTGTCCCGGTCCAGCAGATTACGGAAACGGAATCGCAGCGCCTCCTCCATTTGGAAGCCGAACTGCACAAACGGGTCATCAGCCAGGACGATGCCGTCACGGCTGTGGCCAAAGCCGTCCGCCGGGCCCGTGCCGGCCTCAAGGATGCCAACCGGCCTATTGGGTCCTTCCTTTTCCTCGGCCCGTCCGGCGTCGGCAAGACCGAACTGGCCCGGACCCTGGCAGCTCAGCCCTTCGGCAGTGCCGACAACATGATCCGCATCGACATGAGCGAATTCATGGAAAAATACAGCGTCTCCCGCCTGGTCGGCGCCCCTCCGGGTTACGTCGGCTATGAAGAAGGCGGCGAACTGACCGATGCTGTCCGGGAAAAACCGTACAGCGTCATCCTCTTCGACGAAGTGGAAAAGGCCAGCAGCGACTTCTTCAACCTGCTCCTGCAGGTCCTCGACGAAGGCCGCCTGACCGACTCGAAAGGGCGGACTGTCGATTTCCGCAATACCGTCATCATCATGACCAGCAACCTCGGTGCATCGCATCTCAAGCCGTCGGGCCCGGTCATGGGTTTCTCGACGGGCGGCGACAGCGCTAAGGACCGGGAAGCATCCTTTGAAATAGCCAAGAAGGAAATCATGGCTGATGTGAAACGTTTCTTCCGGCCGGAATTTCTCAACCGTATCGACGAAATCATCGTCTTCAAGCCGCTGGAACAGAAGGACCTGCGCCAGATTGTCGACATCCTGCTCAAGGACTTGACCAAGCGCCTCGGCGAAAAGGGCATCGCCCTCGATTGGACGACGGCAGCCGATGACGTCCTGGTCCAGGAAGGGACGGACTTTGCCTATGGCGCCCGGCCGTTGAAGCGGGCTATTCAGAAGCTCGTCGAAGATCCGGTTGCCGAAATGCTCCTCAGCAGCAGCGTCAAGGAAGGCAATACAATCCACGTCGACAGCCTGGACAAGAAGAAGCTCGTCTTTACGACGGAGTAAGGAGCAGTCATGGCAAAGATAAAGACCCGTTACGTCTGCAGTAACTGCGGCAGCGTATCCAGCCGCTGGCTCGGCCGCTGCCCGCAGTGCGGCGAATGGAATACCATGGTCGAAGAAACAGTGGCGCCGGAAGCGCCTAAAGCGGCACAGAGCATGGCCCGCAGCGGTCCGGCGTCGCAGGCGGCGTCCCTGGCGGATATCGCCATGGAAGACATGGCCCGCATGGAAACGGGCATCGGCGAACTGGACCGCGTCCTCGGCGGCGGCATCGTCCCAGGGGCGCTGATCCTGCTCAGCGGCGATCCGGGCATCGGCAAGTCGACGCTGGTTCTGCAGCTGGCTGCTGCCGTCTGTGATAAGAACGGCACTGTCCTCTACGGCTCTGGCGAAGAATCGGCAGGTCAGATCAAGATGCGTGCCCAGCGTCTGGGCATTTCCACGCCGGACCTGATCATCCAGGCCGATACGTCCCTGGACCATATCCTCGATGAAGCCAAGAAGCGGCGGCCGGCCCTGCTGGTCGTCGATTCCATCCAGACCATGTACAGCCAGTCCGTCGAGGGAACGCCGGGCAGTCTGGCCCAGATACGCGAGAACACGAGCCGCCTCATGACCTTTGCCAAGAGTGAAGGCATCCCCATCGTCGTCATCGGCCACGTCACCAAGGACGGCGCCATTGCCGGGCCGCGCATGATGGAACACATGGTAGACGTCGTCCTCTACTTTGAAGGAGAACGGAACTACCAGTTCCGCATCCTGCGGGGCATCAAGAACCGCTTTGGCTCGACCAATGAATCGGGCCTGTTCACCATGACCAGCAGCGGCCTGTCGGAACTGGAGAACCCGTCCCAGCTGCTCCTGGCCGAACGGGCAGCCGACCAGGCCGGCTCAGCCGTAGCCGCCGTCCTCGACGGCATGCGGCCCATGCTCGGTGAAATCCAGGCCCTGACGGCCCATTCCGTCTTCGCCGTCCCGCGGCGGACGGCATCGGGTATGGACTATAACCGCCTGATCATCCTCCTGGCCGTCCTGGAAAAACGCCTGGGCGTGCCCCTGGGCAGTCAGGACGTCTACATCAACGTCGTCGGCGGCCTGCGCCTGACCGAAACGGCAGCCGACCTGCCCGTCGCCCTGGCCGTCTATTCCAGCCTGCGGGACATCTCCATGGACAGCCGGACCGTCGTCATGGGCGAAGTTGGCCTCACCGGCGATATCCGCCGTGTCCCCCAGGCCCTGCGCCGCGTCAAAGAAGCGGCCAAGATGGGTTTCAACACCTTCATCCTGCCCAAAGGCAACCTGGAAGACATCGAAACAGACAAATTCCCGGATTGCCGTTTCCTAGGTGTAGCCACCCTGCGCGAAGCCATCGAAAAGGCCTTCCGGAGATAACCTTCCGCTACTATAGTTTATAGTACGGAGTTTGTAGTTTGTAGAAGGTGGTTTTAAATTTTTTACCACTTG
>CABQJB010000063.1 GCA_902464195.1 uncultured Megasphaera sp. | reverse complement strand
CCGAACAAGTTTAAATATAAGGAATTTGACGGAGTTGGCATAATTATGGTAAAATACAGATAATTTCATAAATACACTGCTTCTGTCACCGGACAGAAGGATTGAGGTGTCTGAGAATTGTCGTAGGTACGGCATGGTTAACATGTTATAAGATAATTCTTAGGCACCTCTGTTTTTTTAAGGAGGATTATGATGATGCAAATTCGTATTCAGCAAGGTCTTACTTCGGATGCCAAGGATATCCGGGAGGCGGTTTTCATGAAGGAACAAGGGTTCCAGGTGGAGTTTGATGAAGTCGATGAGACGGCCTGGCATTTGGTGCTGTATGAAAAGGGAGAGGCCGTCGGCTGCTGCCGGCTCTTTCCTTCAGACGAACCGGATGTTTTCATCTTGGGACGACTGGCGGTGCGGAAATCCTGCCGCGGCCGTCATTATGGGGAGCGGATTGTACAGGAAGCGGAACGATGGCTGCGTGGCCGTCACGTCAAAAAGCTGGCCCTTTCGGCGCAGGTCCGGGTACAGCCCTTTTATGAAATATTAGGATATACGGCGTCTGGGGACGTCTATTTCGATGAATATTGCCCGCATATCCACATGGAAAAGGAGCTGTTGCCATGAATCTGACATATTGGATTCCCTTTTTGATTGTCGTTATTGGCAATATTGGGTATCATATGGTGGCTAAAGCGACGTCTGTCACAGCGCCACCCTTCCTGGCCTTGAGTCTTACGTATCTGGTCAGTTTTCTGCTCTGTGCTGCCGCTTATCTGGTGACGGGCCATTCCCTGCGGCAGGATTTGCAGACTGTGAACTGGGCCAGTGCTGCCTGGGGCGTGACCCTGGTAGTTGTTGAATTCGGCTACATCCTCTTATACCGGGCAGGATGGAAAATCAGTATGGCCTCACTCATGATAAATATCACCGTGGCCCTGTTACTGGCAGGCATCGGGGTACTTTTTTACAAGGAAATCCTCTTGCCCAGACAATTTGTGGGCATTATTTTATGTCTGATGGGAATCTTTTTCCTGCACACCTGAACTTCCGTCCTCATCATAGCGTCGGCCTTAGTCTGCAATTTACAGGGCTGACCTTACGAACGGCGCCGCGACGCAAGGCCGTAGGGAATGGAGACGAAGATGATGGCACCGGCTGCGTTGCCGGCCGTGACGAAGCATAAGTTGTAGAAATAATGAGCCACGTTGATGGTATCTGGATGAGGAGCCATCAGAGCCAGGTCCATGAGGGTCATGTTGGCGATGCAATGGCCGAAGCCGAGGGTGTAGAAGACGTAGAGACACCAAAAGATCATGATCAGTTTGGCACTTTCCGAGTGACAGCGGAAACTACACCATACGGCCAGGCAGACGAGGACGTTGCAGAGGATGCCCCGGCAAAAGATTTCCAGCGGCGGCAGGTTCATCCGCAAGGCGGCAGCCTCCGTCAGGGCCTGGGCCATGGCTCCTGTATCGAGTCCCGTGCCGTAGAAGATGACCGACAGGATGAGGGCGCCGAGCCAGTTGCCGAGATAACAGACGATCAGGAGTTTCACGACGTCCCCGGCGGTCACGGTCTTGCGCCGCAGGCCATTGTAGAGGATGAAGGCATCGCCGGTGAACATTTCCGCGCCGGCTATGATGACCAGGCTGAGGGCGACGCCGAAGGAAATGCCCATGATGATATGGGACGATGGCTGTGGTCCAAGGTAGCTTTCGATGGCATAAGTCAGAAGGACGCCGAAACCGAGATAAGCGCCGCCTAAGAGGGATACCATGACGTAGCCCAGGGGATTTTCCTCCAGGAAGCGGACCTTGGCAGCGGCGCCATGGGCCGATGCTTCGTATTCTTTTTCAAACAAATTGCTCACCTCGTTCGTTTTTTTTCTTCATTATACCATATTACTTTTTGTCTTTTAGCAGGAATTTGGCAGGTCTATGTCGAATTTTATAAAGTAAAGCAAAATTCGAGAGATAGGGGGATTCTTATGAACCGATTGAAACAGTGCATCTTAGCCGGGCTGGTTTCCTGCTTTTTGGCCATTCCCTGCCTGTCCCTGGCTGATGATATGACCCTGGAAAAAGGCAATGGCGAAGGGGCCCTTGCCTTACAGACTCATGGAGAAAGTGAACTCTTGCAGGCCGTCCGGGCTAAGGATTATGAGAAAGCCCTTCAAATCGTCAACAGTCAGATTACAGAACATCCCGATGATGCTGATGCTTACGATCGGCGCAGCACGATTTACAGCCTCCTCGGACGGAACGACGAAGCCCTGGCCGATTGCGATAAAGCCATTTCCCTGGAACCGGACAAGGCTTTCCATTATTTCAACCGCGGCGCCATCTATGAACAGCGCAAAGAATACCAGCTTGCCGTCAACGACTATACCAAGGCTCTGACTTTGAGCCAAAAGGGCGACCCCTTGCAGGGCCTGATGTATTTCAACCGGGCCCGGGCCTATACGGCCATCGAAGCGTATGACAAGGCCCTGGACGATGTCAAAGAGGGGGAAAAGCTGGCTCCGGCCTTTCCTCAGAATTATATCCTCGAAAGCCTGATTTATGATAAGAAGGGCGACAAGAAAATGGCCGACTTGAGTCGTCGTATCGGCGTCATGTATGAATTCATGCACCGCGGCGATTACTTCCTGGCCGGTTCTGTCGCCGAAGAAGCCGGGCTATACGACCAATCCCTGGCCCTGCTCAATGAAGCCGTGAAACGCCATCCCGACGACAGCCGGGTCTATTCCGAACGGGGCCTGGTCTACGCCCAGATGGGCCAGGACGAGCTGGCCATTGCCGACTTGACGAGAGCCCTGGCCTTGAAGGAAACGGCGATGGATTACAATAACCGCGGCGAATGTTATCGCCATCTGAAGCGCTTCGACCTGGCCAAAAAGGACTATGACCAATCAGTCCGCCTGGCGACAGATGACAGCGACAAACTGGCCGTCTATGACAGCCTGGGACAGCTGGCCATGGACCAGGGCGATTATCGGCGGGCCGTACAGTACCTGACCCAGGCTTTGGCTGTCAAGCCCTATGAAGATGGATATAAACTGCGCAGCCAGGTCTGGCGCAAATTAGGCGATACGAAGAAGGCCGACCAGGATGAGGCGGCAGCCCAGGAAATCGAGCAGCGCCAGCTCCTGGGTTCGTAGCAGGACTTTTCAAATTCCCCTAAATATGTTATAATTGAAATGTTGTTCGTGAAAATAACCGAATGTCATACACATAATTTCAGTATTTTAAGGGGGAATTCAATGAAGAAGTCTATCATCGCAATCCTGTTTCTTTGCTGTCTTATGGGAACTGTCACTGCTTCGGCAGCACAGGTCAAGGAATCGGAAACGGTATCTCCAGCCGTAGCCGTTATGGCACAGGTCCAAGAACAAGACAAAGCCAAGAAGAAAACGAACACTGTCACAACGAATAATTCTGACAAAATCGGTGACCGCCTTCGGGACCGCGTCCACGCCCTGATCCCGGCATCGGCTTTTGCCAATATTGATAATCCCGGCACGATTACGCCGGATACGGTCAAGTACCACTATGCAGAATCGCAGCACATGGCAACACCGGTCACGGCCTGGAACCGCCAGAAATATGAAGACCAGTACCAATACCAGTATCAGCATGACTCTTATGATGCAGCTGTCGCCAATGCCTATGCATACCGCCGCGATTTCGGCAAGAGCAACCTGCGCAAGTGGAGCAGCACAGAAGGCATGGATACGCCGTGGGACAGCAACTGGACGACCGATACGGCCCATTTCCAGAGCTCGACTATCGCCTTCCTGGACCGGCTGAATACCGAAGCCCGTCAGGCCGGCATTTCTTTCGTCATCACCGGCGGGGCCGAAAGCGGCTACCATGCCAGCGGCCTCTATTCCCATGAAAATGGCTATAAAGTCGACATCTCCGACGACGGCATCTACCAGGGCACCAAGGCTTATGACGTCCTCATCAACGCCCTGTCGCCGTACAAGCATCAGATTACCCACGAATGGGACAAGAACCACTACGATATCACCATCTATCCGGAAAATTATAAGGGGTAAGAAAAGTGGCTCGTGGTTCGTGGCTCGTGGCTCGGAAAGCCGGGCCGGAAAGGCTTTAGGACGGCCCCTACGCACTAGCCACTAGCCACTAGTCACTAACCACTAACCACTAGCCACTAAAAGGCGCTGTCTTCATGGACAGCGCCTTTTCCACACCCGAAAGGAGCTACTATGAATCGAACTGACTGGGATGCTTATTTCGCTTCCCTGATTGGCGACACCGGGACCGGCGTGCCCGGTCTGGCTGTCCTGGCCTATGCCGATGGGCGTGAGGTCTACCGCTTTGCTGCCGGTAACCGCCGCATGGATGGGGACCGGTCCTGGCCGATGACGATGGACAGCCGCTTCCGCATGGCGTCTGTCTCCAAGATGTTCACGGTCTTTACTCTCATGGAGCTCGCCGAAGCGGGAAAGCTGTCCCTGGATGACGATGTCAGCCCGTACCTGGGCTTTCGCCTGCGCCATCCATCCTATCCCGACGTGCCCATTACGATCCGCTCTCTGGCTTCCCATACGTCGGGCCTGCGTGACGGCAAGGTCTACAGCATCCCGCCGTCGGTCTGCATCCGGGCCTTCTTTACGCCAGGCAGCCCCTATTGGGAAAACGGCGCCCATTTCGCGCCGGCCGGGCAGGAGCCAGGCGGCTATTTTACTTATTGCAACCTCAACTACGGCCTCTTGGGGACGATCATCGAAGCCGTGACCGGTGAACGCTTCGATAGGTATCAAAGACGGCATATCCTGTCCGCCCTGGACTGTCGGGCCGACTACGTGCCGGGCAATCTGGAAGCCCCTGAATTCGCCAAACTGGGGACGGTCTATCTCAAACGGGATAGCCAGGGCCGCTGGGATGAACAGGGCCCCTGGCAGGGGACCATCGACGATTTTGGCGGCGTTCAGCCTGAGCGTGAGACTCTGGCCTTGCAGAATCCCTATGCCCAGGACGTCTGCCAGACCTATGATTTGGCCTCGTATCAACCTGGGACCAACGCGACTATATTTTCACCGCAAGGCGGCCTGCGCCTGTCCCTGGAGGAACTGGGCCATGTTCTGGCCATGATTCTCCATAATGGGTGTTACGCCGGGAAACAGGTCCTGGAACCATCGTCGCTGCAAGCCATGTTCCGCCCACAATGGGTCTATGACGGCCACAATGGCGATACGTGCGGCCAGACCCTGCTCGCCTACGGCCTGGGCGAATTCTTCGTCGACGGCATGGGACCGGCCCGCTGCTGCCGCACGAAAACTGTCGATTTATGGGGCCATACAGGGCAGGCCTTTGGCCTATTGTCGGGCCTCTTCGTCCGGCCCGGGACGGGAAGCGGCTTTGCCTACGTCATGAATGGCGAGGCCCTGGCCGAAGACGACGACCCGCGCAGCGCCGGCCGCTTCAGCCGCAACTATATTTGGGAAGAAAATGTCATGGACGGCCTGTGCCGATTGATTGACGGTCTATAAGGGCTGTGCTATGATTATGAAATATAGTAACATTCCAAATGGGAAGGCGAGATAATGATGAATGCATATGAAAGTACTATGAATTTTACCCGCCGTGCCGTCTGGGCCCAGATCGACCTCGACGCAGCGGCTCATAATATGCGACAGATACGCAAGCACGTCGGGCCGGATGTCAAGATTGCCGCCGTTGTCAAGGCCAATGCCTATGGCCACGGCAGTGTCGAACTGGCCAAGACCTTTGCCGAAAACGGCGCCGATTGTTTTGCCGTGTCCAGCCTGGACGAAGCCGTTGAGCTCCGCCGCTATGCGCATATCGACAACGAAATCTTCATCCTCGGCCATACCGATGCCCGGCGGACAGAAGAACTCCTGACGTATGATATCGAACCGGCTGTCTTCAACTTGAAGAATGCCGAATTCTTCTCACAGGAAGCTCAGCGCCTGGGCAAGACGTTGCGCGTCCATATCGCCGTCGATACGGGCATGAGCCGCGTCGGCTTCCAGGTCAATGAATTCAGCGTCTCGGAAATCAAGGCCATCGCAGCCCTGCCGAATATCGAAATCCGCGGCATGTTCACTCATTTTGCCGTTTCCGACATGAAAGACAAGACGTTCACGCGCGAACAGTACGGCCACTTCCGCTGGATGTGCAAGCGCATGGAAGAAGAAGACATCCACATCGCCCTGCGCCATTGCTGCAACAGTGCGGCCGTCCTGGAACTGCCCGAATACTACTGCGACATGGTCCGGCCGGGCATCATCATGTATGGCTGCGAACCGTCGCCGGAAATCGACATCAAGCCCTATGACCTGCGGCCCGTCATGTCCCTGCGCTGCTGCATCGCCCACGTCAAGCTCATCGACGCCGGTGCGACCGTCAGCTATGGCCGCCATTATAAGGCTCCGTCACGCCGGAAAATCGCGACCCTGCCCGTCGGCTATGCCGATGGCTATTCGCGCATCCTGTCAGGGAAAGTCGACGTCCTCTACCACGGTCACCGCGTCCCCCAGGTCGGGGCTATCTGCATGGACCAGTGCATGATCGACGTCAGCGGCGAAGCCAACGTCCACGCCGGTGATGAAGTCGTCCTCTTCGGCCGTCAGGGCGACAGCTTCATCCCCATCGAAGAGATTGCCGCAGCCTGTGGCACCATCAACTATGAAATCATGTGCAACATCTCGCGCCGCGTCCCCCGTGTCTACATGAAAAATGGCAAAGTCGTCGGCCGCGAAGAATACCTCTTCGATAAACCGTAGGAATAGGCAGGCCGTAGGCCGCAGTCCGCAGGCCGCAGTCCGCAGGCCGCAGTTCGCAGGTCGCGGTGAACAGTTAGCCGCCAGCCGTTCGTAGGGGCCGTCCCCAAGGGCGGCCCGCCAGAGTCATCTGTCAGCCGTCAGCCGTCAGCCGTCAGTGGCCTGAAAGGCCGGAGAGGCTGTCTTTATAGGACAGCCTCTTTTTCCCTCTTCCATGATTTTGTTGCAAGTGGTATACTGTATATAAGATACACGCATACATGAATGCAAAATAATCATAGAAAAGGCGGTGTGTTATTATGAATTGGAATGAAAAAACAGCGGCTAACGTCAAGGCCATCAAACCTTCGGGCATCCGCAAGTTCTTCGATATTGCAGCCCAGGTCAAAGGTGTCTTGTCCCTGAGTATCGGCGAACCGGACTTTGCCGCACCGGACAAGGTACTGGCAGCCATGAAAGCCAGCCTCGATGCCAAGGAAACGAGTTATACCGGGAATTCTGGCATGATGGAGCTCCGTGAAGCCATTAGCCAGCATTTTGAAAAGCGCTATGGTGTCCATTATGACCCGAAAGACGAAATCCTGGTCACTGTCGGCGTTTCCGAAGGCCTGGCCATGGCCCTCCTGGCCATTACCGAACCGGGTGATGAAGTTATCATCCCCGACCCGGCTTACGTTGCCTATCCGGCGTCTGTCGAACTGGCTGGCGGGACGCCGGTCTTCGTGCCGACCTATCCGGAACACGATTTCAAACTGACTGTCGAAGCTTTGGAAAAGGTCATCACGCCGAAGACGAAGGCCATCGTCATCGGTTATCCGAATAACCCGACAGGGACGGTCATGTCAGCAGAAGAACTGATGCCTATTGCCAAATTTGCCGAAGAACACGACCTCATCGTCTTGTCCGATGAAATCTACTGTGAACTCATGTACGGCGATGCCAAGTTCACGTCCTTTGCCAAATTGCCGGGCATGCGCGAACGGACGGTCATCTTCAACGGCTTTTCCAAGGCCTATGCCATGACGGGCATGCGCCTGGGTTACGTCTGCGCACCGCGGGATGGCCTGGCACCGATTTTGAAGCTCCATCAGTACGCCATCATGTGTGCCAATACGACGGCCCAGGTCGGCGGCATTACGGCCCTCAAGGAATGTGATGACGACGTCGAAGCCATGCGCCAGGAATACGACCGCCGCCGCAAAGTCATCTACAAAGGCCTGTGCGACATGGGGCTGCCCGTCTTTGAACCGAAAGGCGCTTTCTACATCTTCCCGGACATCCGCTGTACCGGCATGACGTCGGCGGAATTCTGCGAAAAACTGGTCCAGGAAGAAAAAGTCGCCGTCGTCCCGGGCACAGCCTTCGGCGACCAGGGCGAAGGCTTCGTCCGCATCTCCTATGCTGCCAGCATGGACACCATCCAGGAAGCCCTGAAACGCATGGCCCGCTTCGTAGCGAAATATCGAAAGAGTTGATATTTAGTTGTAGGGGCGCCCACGTGGGGCGCCCGCTCACGCAAATCGAATTCACAAGTTATCCACCTATACCCTAAAAACGCGCTGTCGCAAAGACAGCGCGTTTTTTCTAGAAGAATCGTCCGATAAGGGGCATTTTGGCTGCGTCTTCTTTGGTGACACCGCCGTTGAGGACCATGCAGCCGATGTAGATGGCCGACCCGACGATGCAGGTCAGGAAGAGGTCCAGGAAGAGTCCCAGGTAGGGGAAGAGGAAGGCGTACATGAAATACATGGCCACGCCCATGATGGCAGCGGAGACGATGTTTTTCATGACGACTTTGATGTCGATGACATAGCCGATTTTACGGTAAATAAAGAACATGTTGAGGACGGCAGCGACGCCGATGTCGGCTACTGTCGCATAGGAAGCACCCGTGATGCCCAGGGTCGGGATGGCGACTAAGAACCAGTTGCACAGGACCTTGGCGATACAGGCGACAGCCATGTTGATGACCGGAATCTTCGGTTTCTTCAGGCCCTGAAGGATAGCCGTCGAAATCTGGTGCAAGCCCAAAAAGCAGATGGCAATGGCCACAGCCCGCGTGGCATCTGTAGCCGCCGGCGCGTTGTAGATGAAGGTGACGATTGGTTCGGCCATGACGTAGAGGATGACGCTGAAGGGGATGGTGACCAGGAAGGAGATGCGCATGGACGTCGCCGTCCGTTCGCGGATCTCATCGTATTCCTTCAAAGTGAAACTGTGGCTGATGGCCGGTACCAGGCTCATGGCCATAGCGGCCGTCAGAATCGTCGCCAGGTTGATGAGTGGTACCGACATGCCCGTCAGGTAGCCGAACAGCTCTGTGGCCTGATGAGTCGAATAACCGGCCACTTCCAGCCGCCGCGGTACGATGAGCAGGTCCAGGTTGGATACGACGGGGAGCATGATGCTCGACAGGGAAATGGGGATAGCCAGGATGACCAGGCGCTTGAGGATGTGCTTGATGCTTTCCTGCTCGAATGTCGGCCCGTCGACGGGGAGGGACCGCTTCAACTTATAATAGTAATAGACCAGGACCAGCCAGGCCGCAAAACCACCGGCGCCGGCGCCGAGGCTGGCACCGCCGGCGGCATAATCGAGGCCGTACGGCAGGAGGAGCGCGGCGAAGCCGAGCATGACGACGACGCGGACCAGCTGTTCGACAATCTGGGAAATGGCCGTCGGCGTCATCTGCTGCCAGCCCTGCAGATAGCCGCGGTAGCCGGCGATGATCGTCGTGAAGAAGATGGCCGGTGCCAGGGCGATGAGCGAATAATAGGCCCGGCTTTCGCGGATGATGTGTTCATCGATGAGGAAGCTGGAACCAAAGAACATGACGATGCTCAAAAAGAGGGCCGTCGTACAGAGCATGGACAAGGACACGTGGAAAATGCGCTGAGCGCCGAAATAGTCCTGTTTGGCTACTTTTTCAGCTGTAATGATGGAAATTGCAATCGGCAGACCGGCACTGGAAATATCGAGTGCCAGCAGGTAAATCGGGAAAGCCATCTGGTAGATGCCGATGCCTTCACCGCCGAGAATACGGGACAAGATGATCCAGTTGATACTGCCAATGGCTTTGACGACAAAGCCTGACAAGGTCAGGATCAATGTGCCGGAGATAAACTTGTTTGCCATGATAACCCCTTAACTCTATAAAATTTTTACCAACATAACAACTAATTTTAGCACATTTGCCAAACCTTGTATATAGGGAAGTGTTAGCCGTTCGTAGGGGCCGTCCCAAAGGGCGG
>CABQJB010000062.1 GCA_902464195.1 uncultured Megasphaera sp. | reverse complement strand
GCCACCAGCCACGAGCCACTAGCCACGAGCCACTAACCCAACTCGCTCCAGGCGTTGGCGATGTCGGCGAATTCCTGGAGGGACAGAGTTTCGCCGCGGCGTTTGCCGTCGATGCCTGTTTTTTCCAGGACCTGGGCAATCTGTTCCTTGCTCATGCCCGTATTTTTCAGGGCGTTGGAAAAGGTCTTGCGGCGCTGCTGGAAGGCGGCTTTGACGACCTGGAAGAAGCGCTTTTCATCGATCAAATCGACAGGCGGCTGCTGGCGGACGTCCATGGCGACGACGGCCGACGTGACTTCCGGCGCCGGCATGAAGCATTTCGGCGAGATTTCAAAGAGCATCTGCGGCTGTGTATAGTACTGGACCGACACCGACAGGGCGCCGTAAATCTTATGGCCCGGTTCGGCTACCATGCGTTCGGCCACTTCCTTCTGGACCATGACGACGATGCGCTTGATGGGCAGCTTCTGTTCCAGGAGCTTCATGATGATCGGCGTCGTGATATAGTAGGGCAGGTTGGCGCAGACCGTGAAGGGCTGGTGGTTCATGACTTCTTCGATGTCGATGCGCAGGATGTCGCCGTGGACGACGCGCACGTTGTCATAATGTTCCAAGGTCTTGTCGAGGACGGGCAGCAAATGGTCGTCCAGTTCGACAGCCGTAACGGCTGCGCCCGTTTCGGCCAGGGCCTGGGTCAGGGTGCCGATGCCCGGCCCGATTTCCAGGACCGGATCGCCTTCCCCGATTTCAGCCGCGTCGGCAATGTCGTCGACGACGGCGTGGCGGATGAGGAAATTCTGGCCCAGTTTCTTATTCATGCGCAGGCCAAAGCGTTTGACGACGTAGCGGACGACGTCAGGATTGGACAAGTCGACTTCTTTCATCTATTTCACCTCGTGGATCTGACGGAGAGCATCATCCCATTCGTCACGGGTGACGCCGTAATGGTTCAATCGTTTCAAAAACTGTTTGGCATTGCCATAGCCGATACCCAGGATGGCGCCGACTTCGGCCCGGCGGTCGGCCGCATCAGGCGTCCCGTTGAGGCCGGCAGCGGAAATATCCTGCATGGTAAAGGTAGCCTGCGGCTCATACGTCGCACAGCGTACTTTGGACAAGGCCAGGCGGATAGCTTCCGGCGAAGCCTGTTCGACGCCCAGGTCGTTGTTGGCAATGGCATCTTTCCTGGGGATAAAGGCATGTTTGGCGTTAGGGAAACGGTCGGTCAGGAACTTTCGTATCTGTTCGCCTGCCCGGTCAGGGTCGGTCAGGATGATGATTCCCCGCTTTTCATAGGCACAGCGGATCTGTTCCAGCGTGTGAGGCTTCAAATTGAAGCCGTCCGTCGTAATCATGTCGACGTCGATGTGGCTGGCCCGGATGCGGGCGACATCGGACCGGCCTTCGACGACGAGGACTTCCTTAATCATGAGCGGCTCCTTCCCGGTGTTCGGCAATGTACTGGGCTGCACTGAGGATGGCCAGGACATTGTGTTCAAAGACGATACCGCCTTGGAGATAAATCATGTACGGGTCGCGGATCGGGCCGTCGGCCGACAATTCGATAGACGAACCCTGGACGAAATCACCGGCAGCCATGATGATCTTATCGGCATAGCCCGGCATATCATCGGGAATGGGCGTGACGTGGGCATCAACAGGAGAGAAGGACTGGATTCCCTGGCAGAAGAGGCACATGTTCTGTTCGTTTTCCAGGTAAATGGTCTGAATCAGGTCGACGCGCGGGTCCTGGACGGCCGGCGAAACCTTGAAGCCCATCTTTTCAAAGACAGCCGCTGCGAAGACGGCCCCTTTGATGGCCTGTGCCGTGACGTGAGGTGCCATGAAGAAGCCTTGGAAAAAGAGACGGTAACCGGCCGCATAAGAGCCGAGTTCGTCGCCCAGGCCCGGAGCCGTCAGGTAATCGGCTGCGGCGTGGACCAGTTCTTCCTTACCGGCAATATAGCCGCCTGTAGGAGCGATGCCGCCGCCGGGATTCTTGATGAGCGAACCGGCGATGATGTCGGCACCGGCTTCAATCGGTTCTTCTTCGGCAGCAAATTCGCCATAGCAGTTGTCGACGAAGCAAATCGTTTTCGGACTGACCTTCTTGACGACGGAAATAATAGAACGGATATCATCAATCGTCAGGGATGCCCGCGTGCTGTAACCGCGGGAACGCTGGATGAGGACCAGTTTCGGCTGCTTTTCGGCGACGGCCGCTTCAATACCGGCCAAATCATAGGCATTGTCCTTCAAGGGGACTTCTTCATAACGGACGCCCTTTTCCTTCAAAGAGTGCGGCGTTTCATGGGCATAGCCGATAACGCCCTGCATCGTATCATAAGGCGCCCCGACGAGGCTCATCATGAGGTCACCCGTCTGCAGCAGGGCCAGCAGGACCGTTGCCAGGGCATGAGTCCCCGATACGAAGTGAGGCCGGACAATGGCCTTTTCGGCCTTGAAGACGCGGGCAAAGACTTCATCGAGCTTTTCCCGGCCCATGTCGCTGTAGCCATAGCCCGACGTACCGGCAAACTGGTACGAAGAAATCTGGGCTTCCTTATAAGCAGCCAGGACTTTCGCCGTATTATGGAGACAAATCGTATCAATGCGTTCAAACTGGTCCGCACATTCGGCCAGCGCTTCTTTTCGTAATGTTTCTAAATCCAAAGACAATGTCATGATTCCTTTCTATAGTGAATATGTAGGGGTTAGTGGTTAGGGGTTAGGGGCTAGGGGTTAGTGGCTCTCCTCATAGGAGAGCTGTCAGCTCTGCTGACTGAGAGGTTCTTCCAGACAATGAGACGCTATACCGTTCAGGACCGGGCCGCCCTCCGGGACGGCCCCTACGAGGACCCCGGCCGGGGTCATTTTTTACGCGCTGAGGGCTTCCCGAAGCGTCGTTGTCATTTTGAGTCTGTCGCCGCGCAGCGGCATCTGAATCCGCGGCGGCCTGCGACCTGCGGACTGCGACCTGCGTCTTTCCCGTCATGGGAAAGGCAAATCCCCCAGCACGGCCTGTATCAATGCTTCTTCTCCATCGTATTGGTCCTTGTCGTACCAGTGGATATAGGGCATGCGTTTGAACCACGTGAGCTGGCGTTTGGCAAAGCGCCGCGTCCGGGTCTTGATGCGGGCCACGGCGTCATCGAGGGGCATCTGTCCCTGAAGATACAGGGCCAGTTCCTGATAGCCGATGGCCTTCATGGCCTGGCAATCCGTCGGGATGCCCCGATTCAGCAGGCGCCGCACTTCATCGGCCCAGCCGGCAGCTATCATGGCGTCGACGCGCTCTTCAATGCGCCGGTATAAGACATCCCGCGGCAGGCGCAGACCGATGACATATGCGTCATAGACCAAGTCCCGTGCCTTGCCGGCCCGGACGAAAGATTTCCCTTCGCCCTGTTCGATGGCGCTGACCAGGCGGGTCAGGCGGTGTGTGTTCGCCAGCAACTCGTGCCAGTCCGGCGGCTGCCAGTCCGTTCCCTTCTCGATATAGGCCTTCAGCGCCGCTTCATCGAGAGAGGCAATCCGCGCCTGGGCCGCTTCCTTGTCGGCTTCGGTCATACGGGCCGTCTGGAAATCATAGCCTTCCAGGAGGGACTGGACGTAGAGGCCCGTCCCTCCGACGAGAATGGGGACTTTCCCCTTTCCGTTGACTTCAGTAATGGCTTTTTCCGCCATCTCACAGAAACGGGCTGCCGAATAAGGTTCATCGGGCTCGGCAATATCGATGAGATAATGGTGATAGCGGGCCAGTTCGTCCGCCGTCGGCTTGGCTGTACCGATATCCATATGGCGGTAAATCTGGTAGGCGTCGCCGGAAATGAGGTCGGTCCCGTAGTGTTCAGCCAGGGCAAAACTGAGGGCCGTCTTGCCGACCGCCGTCGGACCGATGATGGCAATTACTTTTTCCATGAATCACACTCCAATACGGCATAGCCAATGCGGCTGTATTTGCCGCCATATAAGGTAACATCGGGGAAATCGCGGCAGAGTTGGCGGAAGTCCCGTTCTTTGATGACCACCCGGCGCCGGGCTTTCTGCAGCGCCCGTTCAATCAGTTCCCGCGTCAGGCCGCCGTGTTCCATAATGGCCCGGACAGGCTGGAACTGGCAGCTCGCCTCGACAGGCCGCTGGAACATGGGGTCGAAATAGAGGACGTCGTACACAGGCCCTTCATCGGATAGCAGATAGTCGCGATAGTCATCACAGCGCAGGGAAATCCGGCGCAGCGCCGCCGTGACGTCGTCTTTCTTGTGGACAAAATGGGAAAGGCCCCAGGCCGTAACGGCTTCCAGCAAAGGCGACACTTCCAGGGCATCGACGCGGGAACCGGCAGGCAGTCCAAAAGAAGCGACGGCCGCATCGGCACCGAAGCCGCAAGTACAATCGAGGACGGTGACAGGCGGCTGTGCCGCCGCAGGCCGCAGGCCGTGCTCCTTCACCCCCATCAGGGCTTCCAGCAGATGGTCGCGCTGGCCTTTCCGCAGATTCTGGATGCGCAGTTCGGCCATGTTGAGGCTGAAAAAGTGGCTGCCTTCCGGGCGGTCTATCTGAGGTCCCCACGATGAATAGACGAGGAAGTCCTCGCCGTATTCATCCATCAAGTCCTGTATGGTCCGCTTTCCCCGCGGTACATAGGCAAAGCCCTGGCTTTCGGCCCAGGCCTTCCCTTCTTCTTGTAATTTTTCTTTGGCCTTCAAGGAAGGCACGACGTAAATCATATGAGTCATGTCCGTTTAAATAAGTGAGCTAATTCTTTCGGCGTAAAGCGGATGATCGTCGGCCGACCGTGCGGGCAGACGTAGGGCTTTTCTGTATGGAACAGATCATCCAGGAGCTGCTTCATCTGGCGGATATTGAGGCTGTCCCCGGCCTTGACGGCACCGTGACAGGACAGATAGGCCAGTGAACGATGGCGGACCATGGCTTTATCCGGTTCCTTCTGGTCGTGCAGGAGCAGGCAGATATCCTTTAAAGAATCGGCAATATCGCTGGTCTGCAAATCACAGGGCACTTCTTCGACGCGCAGCGTCGTCGGCCCGGCTTCGGAATAAGTATAGCCCAGGTCGTTGAAGACATCCTGCCGTTCCAGCAAGAGCGTCATGTCATCGCTGTCGACTTCGACGAACTCCGGCGTCAGCAGCTGCTGGCTCGGCATCCGTTCGACGCGCTTGCAGAACGTATCGTAGCGTATCCGTTCATGAGCCGCGTGCTGATCGACGATGTATAAATCCTGCCCCTTCTTGGCAATGATGAAGCAGTCCGCCACTTCCCCTAAGGGAATGAAGACGTCGTCATCGCCGTCAAAGACAATCTTAGGCGCCGACGACTCGGAAACGACCGACGTCGCTTCCGACGGCCCGCCCTGGCCATGCTGGGCCAAAGCCTGGGAAAACAAGGAAGAACCATCCGCAAGAGGCTCCCCTGATAGGCCCTTCGCAAGAGGCTCCCCTGATAGGGGAGCTGTCCGCGCAGCGGACTGAGAGGTTGTCTTTTCCTGCGGGCCGGCTGCCCAAACGGAGAGCCTGGCTGGAGCTGTCCGCTGCGGGCCGCCCTCTGGGACGGCCCCTACGGAGGTTGTCTTTTCCTGCGGGCCGCCCTCTGGGACGGCCCCTACGGAGGTTGCCTGGCCACTTTCCTGCGAGTGGGCGCCCCACGCAAGAGGCTCCCCTGATAGGGGAGCTGTCCGCGTAGCGGACTGAGAGGTTGCTTTTTCCTGCGGGCCGGCTGCCCAAACGGAGAGCCCGGCTGGAGCTGTCCGCTGCGGGCCGCCCTTTGGGACGGCCCCTACAGCATCACCGATGGTCTTGGCGATGGCCTCCGGTTTTTCCTGGGCCACCAGGGCCGTGACGATGCTGTGGTAGATGGCCCGGTAGACGGCTTGTTCATCAGAGAATTTGATTTCCGTCTTAGCCGGATGGACGTTGACGTCAATCGTCGCCGGGTCGACGTGGAGGTGGAGCATGGCGAAGGGATAGCCCGATTTCGGCAGCATGGCGTGATAGGCATTGTCGATGGCCTTGAACATCAAGGGATTGTGGACGATGCGGTGATTGACGATGCACGTCTGCCAGTTGCGGTTGCTCTTTAAGACCGACGGCTTGCCCACATAGCCTTCCAGGCTGATGCCGTCCTGGTCGGCGGAGACGGCAAAGACATCGCGGGCGACGTTGGCACCGTAGATATTGGCAATCGTTTCCCGCAGGTCCCCAGTACCGCCGGTCTTCATCGTCGTCCGGCCGTTATTGGTAAAAGTAAAGGCAATGGCCGGATTGGCCAGGGCCAGTTTGGTCACCATTTCAGAAATCTTCGAACTTTCCGTCCGTTCGCTCTTGAGGAACTTGCGCCGCGCCGGCGTATTATAAAAGAGGTCGCTCACTTCCATCGTCGTCCCGACCGGTGCGCCGGCCTGGTCTTCTGCCGTGATTTCGCCCCCATCGAGGATGAGGTGCGTCGCAAAATCATCACTGGCCTGGCGCGTCGTGATCTGCATGTGCGACACGGCGGCGATACTGGGCACGGCTTCGCCGCGAAAACCTAAAGACGTGATGGCAAAAATATCTTCGACGGAACTGATCTTGCTCGTACCGTGACGGATGATGCACTTATGGGCATCTTCCGGGCTCATGCCGCAGCCGTCGTCAGTGACCCGCATATAGGACTGGCCGCCGTCGGCGATTTCCACTTCGATGGCATGGGCACCGGCATCGATGGCGTTTTCTACGAGCTCCTTGATGCACGACGCCGGCCGTTCGACGACTTCGCCGGCGGCAATCTTATTGCGCGTCGCTTCATCTAAGACATGAATGATTGAACTCACTGGATCCCACTTCCTTCTTTGGCATCTTTTTGCAGATTATATAAGAAAGAAATCGCTTCAATCGGCGTCATACTGCTGACATCGACGCTGAGCAGCTTGTCGATGACGGGACTGGAAAAGAGGCTGTCTCCCATGGGTGACGGCGCCGGATTCACAGGCGCCTTGGCCGGGACGGGAGCACCACCGTTCTTTTCCAAGTCTTCCAGGATGACGTCGGCCCGCTTGAGCAGGCTTTCGGGCAGCCCGGCCAGACGGGCGACGTGCAGGCCATAGCTGCGGTCGGCCCCGCCGGGAATGATGCGCCGCAGGAACTTGATGTTCTTGCCCCGTTCCTTGACGGCGACGGTATAATTCTTGATTTTCGGCGAATCGTCGGCCATGGCGATGAGCTCATGATAGTGCGTCGCGAACAGCGTCAGGGCGTGGATGTGCTTCAGGCAGTATTCGATGACGGCCCGGGCGATGGACATGCCGTCGAAGGTGCTCGTGCCGCGGCCGATTTCATCGAGGATGAGCAGGCTTCGGCTGGTGGCGTGTTTCAGGATGTACGACACTTCCTTCATTTCCATCATGAACGTACTCTGGCCGGTGAGGATGTCATCGCTGGCACCGATGCGGGTAAAGATGCGGTCCACCGGGCAGATGGACCCTTCCTTGGCGGGAATGAAGGAGCCGGCCTGGGCCATGAGGACCAGCACGGCAACCTGGCGCATATACGTCGACTTGCCGGCCATGTTGGGGCCGGTGATGACCAAAATTTCATGGTCTTCATGGTTCAAGGTGACGTCGTTGGGCACAAACAATTCGTCTTTCAAATACTTTTCAATAATAGGATGGCGGCCGTCCTTAATGGTAATCGTCGCCTTGGTGTTGAGGCTGGGACGGACGTAGCGGTTGTCATAGGCCGCGCAGGCCAGGCTGTACAGGCAATCGATGCGGGCAATGGCCCGGGCCGTTTCCTGCATGGCCGGGATATGGCCCTGGATCTGGCGGCGGATGTCGCCGAAAAGCTTGTATTCCAGCGCCAGCATCCGTTCCTGACTGGTCAGGACCTTGACTTCGAACTCCTTCAGTTCCGGCGTGATGTAGCGTTCGGCATTGACCAACGTCTGCTTGCGCACGTAGTAATCGGGGATGGGCTTGGTATTGGCATGGGAAATTTCGAAGTAATAGCCAAAGACCTTGGTATAGCCGATTTTCATCTTGATGCCCGTCTTTTCCCGTTCCTTCTCTTCCAGTTCCTGCAAAAAGGCATGGCTGTTGGCCGCAATGGAGCGGATTTCATCGAGTTCCGGCGAAAAGCCGTCGCGGATGACGCCGCCGTTGCGGATGACCAGGCCCGGTTCGTCCTTGATACCCCGGCAGAGCAGGTCATAGACGTCGTCATGGGTCTGCAGGCGGTCATTGAGGCTGTGCAGGAGGTCGGCACCGGCACCGGACAGGACCTGTTTCAGCTGGGGGATGACGGCCAGCGATTCCCGCAGGGCTACCAGGTCCTTCGGGCTCACGGTCCCCGTTTCGATGCGGGTCAGGATGCGTTCAAAATCGTAAATCCGGTCCAGCACATCTGCCGTATCCTGGCGCATGATTTCGTGGAGGACGAAGTCTTCGACGGCATCCTGACGGCGGGTGATGTCGGCAATGCGGATGAGCGGCGCTTCCAGCCACTTGCGCAGGAGCCGGCCGCCCATGGCCGTCTTGGTCTTGTCCAGGACATCGAGGAGGGTCCCCCGGCGGCCGCCGTCGCGGACGTTCTGCGTGATTTCCAGATGGCGCAGGCTGGCCGCATCGACGACCAGACGCCGTTCATTGTCGATATGTTCCAGCGAATTGATGTGGGAAATATCGGACTGCATGACGTCACTGACATAGGCCAGGAGCATGCCGATGCAGTCGCCAGCCGCCGAGGCAGCGGCAAAGTCTTCCGGCGGGAAATAGGACCGGGCCTGTTCCCGGTAGTCGACACTGTCATCGGCAGGAAATTCCGTGACCGTACATTGGGCCAGGTGACTGCGCAGGTATTCGCGGACGGCGTCCATATCCTGCCCCATGTGGGCGTAAATGAGCTCACTCGGCTCGTAGACGGCCAGGGTGTCGAACAAGCTGTCTTCCATGACCGATGCCGCGCAGTCGGCCCACAAACATTCGCCCGTCGTGACGTCTATGAGGGCGATGGAAAGGATGGCATCGCATTCGGTCAGGCAGCCGATGTAATTGTTCTTCTTCGACGCCACGGCATTCTCCAGGGTAATCGTCCCCGGCGTGATGACCTTGATAATCTTGCGCTTGACGAGTCCCTTGGCCAGTTTCGGGTCTTCCATCTGTTCGCAGATAGCGACTTTATAGCCCTTGTGGACCAGCCGTTCGATATAGGTGTCAGCCGAATGGAAAGGGACGCCGCACATGGGGACCTTCTCCTTATTACCGCCAGCCCGGCCGGTCAGGGTCAGGTCGAGTTCGCGCGACGCCGTCAGGGCATCGTCAAAAAACATTTCATAGAAATCGCCGAGGCGGAAAAAGAGGATCTTATCCTGGCACTGCTCTTTGACTTCCATGTACTGCTGCATCATAGGCGTTAATTTTTTTCCTGCCAAAGTCTCACCTTCCTTTAGTGCACTAAGTGACCTTTGAGGACCCACGTCTGGCCCTTGTCGACCTGGACCGGAACCGTATCGCCGATGGCGACGGAACCGTCATTTTCCCAGATGATCATCTTGTTGCCCGTCGTCCGGCCGAACCAGTGATTGGCATCGTTCTTGGTCGGCCCTTCGACGATGACGTCATAGACGTGGTCTTCCATTGCTTTATTTTTCGCTAAACTATAGACGTTCTGTACATCCATGAGCCGCTGCAGACGGCGGCTCTTTTCTTCCTGCGGGATCTGGTCTTCCATCTTGGCCGCCGGCGTCCCCGTCCGCGGCGAATAGATGAAGGTATAGGCCATATCGTACTGGACGCGCTTGAGCAGGTTCAGCGTATCTTCAAACATGGCTTCCGTTTCGCCTGGGAAACCGACGATGATGTCCGTCGTCAGGACCAGGTCGGGCATGCGCTTGCGGGCATAGTCGACGAGTTCCAGATAATGTTCCACCGTGTAGCCGCGGTTCATCTTCTTCAAGAGCTCATTGGAACCGCACTGGATGGGCAGATGCATGTGGTTGACGACCTTTTGGCTGTCGGCAATGGCGTCGATCATGGCAAAGGTCATATCCTTGGGATGGCTGGTCATGTAACGGAC
>CABQJB010000061.1 GCA_902464195.1 uncultured Megasphaera sp. | reverse complement strand
AATTAAATTTTCGTGTATAATAAGACTTGTCAGTAGAGAAAACACGACAAAACAAGGAAAGGAGTATGCTTATGGTAAAAAAAAGAATCCATAAAGATGTTGTCATTATCGGCGCTGGCATGGCCGGCCTTACGGCAGCACTTTATGCCGGACGGATGAACCTGTCTGTGCTGGTCTTGGAAAATGCTATTGTAGGCGGCCAAATCAGCAATGCGACGGGTATCGAAAATTATCCGGGCTTCATGAAAGTCACTGGCCGGGATTTAATTGAGACTGTCCAGGCGCAGGCCGAACATGCCGGAGCTGTGGTTGATGAATTTGATATTGTTGAAAAGGTGAGTCTCAAGGCAACGCCTAAAATCGTTGAAACGGCTGAATATATCTATGAAACAGATGTTGTCATCATTGCTTCTGGAATGAACCGGCGCAAGCTGCCCCTCCCTGAAGAAATGATATATGCCAATAAGGGCGTCCATTACTGCGAACTCTGCGATGGCCATCTATATCAGGATAAAGTCATCGCCGTGATGGGCGGTGGCAATGCCGCTATTGATGCAGCTAATTTCTTGACGAAATATGCAAAAAAGCTTTATGTAATCCATCGGTCCCGATTGCGGGCCGATGAAGTTTCCATCCAGCGCCTGCAGAGGAATCTGAAGGTTGAAATCCTGCTGGAAACAGAAATCAAGGCGCTTCACGGCGAAGGGAAACTTACGTCGCTTGTCCTCTTTGATAAAGCTTCGGGTATCGAGGAAGAACTTCCTGTCGATGGCCTGTTCGTCAATATCGGCGTCGTACCGAATACCGAATTATTTGCTGAAGACTTGCCCTTAGAGGACGGACGCATCCCAGCAGGAGAAGATTGTCGTACTGCAATCCCTGGTGTCTTTGCCGCCGGTGATGTCCGTGAAAAGGAAATACGCCAGCTTACGACGGCCGCCGCCGATGGGACGACAGCAGCCCTGCTGGCTGGAAAATATATTGAACAAATGCGAGGAGGAAAAGTAAAATGGTAAAAGTTTATTCAATCAATGAATGTCCGTGGTGTGAAAAAGTGAAGAAATACCTCAAGAGCAAGCATGTCGATTTTGAAGAACATAATATTGAAGTCAATGAAGCGGACCGCGACGCCTGCTATCAGCTGACAGGCGATATGATGGTTCCGATTACGACGGCTGATGATAAAGCTTATGTCTTGGGTTTTGACAAAGCGAAAATCGACGCCCTGCTGAATCTCTAAGCGCTTTTTACCGTCAAATAAATTTTGTAAAATTATATTTGACAAAATTAAAAAGTTCGTATATAATAGGAATTGCAAGCAGAGCTGTTACTGCTTCTTAGTAATTTAAATTTAACAAAATAAAATTAAATGAAATCGATTAAACGGAAACAGGAGGAATTGAAAATGAGCATTTATGGATTTGCAAAAGGAACTGATTTGGAACAGATGATGAAAGCAATGATGCAGGCTGAAGCCACTGGGACGATGATGTACTACGCTTTGGCACGGATGGCGAAAGAACAGGGCTATGACGATATTGTCGATACCTTTATTGAAGCAGCTAATCAGGAAGCCGTTCACGCTGGCTTTTATGCGACGCTGGTTGGAAAATATCCGCAGAATTTCTGGGGACTCGTCCGGGGATTGCAGAAGGCTGAAGCTGGCGGTGAAGCACAGATCAAGGCCCTGGCTGATAAAGTCCGCGCTGCCGGTTGTGACGAAGCTGCTGATGAACTGGAACTCTTTGCCAAACAGGAAGGCCACCACGGCGTCATGATGGCAGAAATCCTCGCCAAATATCCGCAGGAAAACCAGCCTGCCAAAGCTAAGAAAGTATATGTCTGTCCGGTCTGCGGCTATGAATACGAAGGCGACATTAACGCTGAAGGCGATGACTATGTCTGCCCGATTTGTGGCCAGCCCAAGAGTGCTTTCCGTGAAGCAGAATAAAAGTTAACAGTAAGAAGAGGTAATGAGAATGAAAAATATAAAGAAAAAAGTAATGACTATGATGTTTGCAGCCATGACACTTATGAGTTTTTCGGCTTTTGCCGCTGATGCTGCTTATAATTATTCTGAAAATGGTGATTTTGCAGCAGCTGTAGTCGATATCGTGCCGCAGACTGAAAATAGCAATGAATATTATGGCTATTCTGAAAATGGCGATTTTGCAGCAGTTGTAGTTGACGTCGTGCCGCAAGATGAAAATAACAATAAATGCTATGGGTATTCAGAAAATGGAGATTATCAGGCAGTGAAAGCGTAAAGTGCGCTAGCTGCAGCAAAGATATGAGGAGGTAACGGAAATGAGCGTATATGATTTCGTGGTGAAAGCGAACAATGGAGAAGAAAAGTCGTTAGCAGCCTATAAGGGCAAGGTCCTGCTCATCGTAAATACGGCGAGCAAATGTGGCTTCACGCCCCAATTCAAGGAATTACAAGAACTTTATGTGAAATACAAGGCCCAGGGGCTTGAAATTCTCGGATTCCCCTGCAACCAGTTCGCTGGTCAGGAACCGGGTACTAATGAAGAAGTACAGGAATTCTGCCGTTTTAATTATGGTGTTACCTTCCCTATTTTTGCCAAAGGCGATGTACGCGGCGAAAATGCGCAGCCCCTTTTCCAGTATTTGACGAAAGAACAGGGATTCAAGGGATTCGATGCGGATCACCCTTATGCCGAACTGCTCAGCAATGCCTTGAAAGAAAATTTTCCGGAATACTTGGAAGGCGATTCGATTAAATGGAACTTTACGAAATTTCTCGTCGATCGTAACGGTCAGGTCATCAGCCGCTTTGAACCGACTGCTTCAATGGACCGGGTAGCCGCTTGTGTCCAGGATTGTTTGAAATGATGAATCATAAGACGAGAGGATGAGTATCATGAAAGAAGTAGCTGCTTTTTTGCAACATTGTAAGCCCTTCTATTTGGCAACCATGGATGGGGATAAACCGCAAGTCCGTCCTTTTGGGGCTCTTTGTGAATTCGAAGATAAACTTTATCTTATCACGACGAACAAAAAAGCCGTGTATCGTCAGATGAAGCAGAATCCGAATGTAGCCATCTGCGGTATGTATGAAGATAAATGGATTCGCATCAGCGGCCAGGTGGAAGAAGATACCCGGCGAGAAGCCCGCGTGGCTATGATGGAAACAAATAAAGAAGTGCTGAGTAAGATGTATAGCGTGGATGATCAGCTTATGACAGTGTTCCGATTTATCAATGGACAGGGGACTATCTATTCCTTTACAGCAGAACCGGTTACTTATTCCTTATAACATTTACAAGAGAAGAGGGGGATATGACATGACGATTTATGATTTTGAACTGGAAGACAATCAGGGAAAGAAAGTCGCTTTACGGGATTTCTCCGGCAAAGCCCTGCTCATCGTCAATACGGCGACGCGCTGCGGATTTACGCCGCAGTACAAGGCGCTGGAAGAATTGTATCGGAGATACAAGGACTATGGATTCGAAATCATCAACGTTCCCTGTAATCAGTTCATGAACCAGGCGCCGGAAGATGACAGGGGCATCCAGAATTTTTGCAGCATCAAATATGATACGACCTTTTTGCGGATGAAAAAAGCCGATGTCAATGGGGAAAATGAGCTGCCCTTATATACGTATCTCAAATCCCAGCAGGGATTCCACGGTTTTGGCAAGGGCGCGAAAGCCCTGGGCATGAGCCTCCTGCTTCGCAAACGGGATTGGCATTACAAAGAAAACCCGGATATTAAGTGGAATTTTACGAAATTTCTCGTCGACCGTCAAGGCCAGGTTGTAGGCCGCTTTGAACCGACGGAATCAATGGAACTCCTCGAAAGTCAGTTATTGTCTTGTTTGAAAGAAGCTAAACAGGAGGCTTAATCATGGATGAACAGAAAATCATAGAAGCCTTTCATCTTATGTGGGACCATTTTCCCGAACCGGTACTGCTGATTAAAAAAAATCGCCAGATTTACGCAGCCAACCGGAAAGCGGTTTCTTTCGGTATGGACAAACAGGTACGATGCAGCGACAGGGGAAACCCTGAACAGCATAAAGGCTGCCTATGCAACCGGGCTATCGACGAAAAGCGCACGACCTGCGTCATTTACGACAGCCAGGCTGGCAAAGCCTATGGATATTGGGTGCCTGTAGCCGGAGCCGAAGATTACATCATCCACTTCAGCGTCGGTGCCTTTACCGTTCCCGAATCATAAATGTAGTTTGCAGAAGAGGGCCTTAAATTTACAAAACTTTCACTGCAAACTGCAAACTTAATACTCAAAAAGGGCTGTCTTCCAAGGCAGCCCTTTTTCTATGCTCCTGCCAGGCTGGTGATTTTTTCCAGCATGTGCTGGTAGACTTTGATTTTTCCTTCCAGCTCCTGGCCGCTGCACGGATGGCAGTAGGCGGATTTCGTCATGTTGTCGAAGAAGTCCAGGACCATGGCGTCCAGGTCCTTATCGACGATGATGTAGAACGGGTCGGCCTGGCTGTTCATGGCCAGGGTGTTCTTTTTGAAGAAGCTCATGCGGTAGTTGGAATAGAAGGACAGGTTCGCTTCTTTATAGGCCAGGAAGGCCGGCGACAGGTGCATGGTCGACAAGGTGATGCCCTGGCTTTTATTCAAAGTCCTGGCGATGGTCTTCAGGTGGTCGATCCGTTCGGCTGGCGTCAGCGTGTATTGCACGTCGGTCAGGTCGATGTGGCCCGTTTCCAGATAGCGCATGAAAGACGGTGTCGGCACGATGACCGATACGCGGGCCTTGGCGATGATTTCTTCCCAGGTAATGCGCAGGCGTTCGATATTGCCGGCCCGTTCGTCTGGCGATTCGGCGATGAGCCGGTCGAAGACTTCCTGGGGCAGGAGGTATTCGATGCCGTTGGTCAGGAAGAAGCAGAACCGCGATGTTTCATAGAAAGACGTGCGGTAGCCGTAATCGTCGTTCCAGGGACTCTGGATGTGGGTCAGCAGTTTCGGTGTATGGTGGACGCCGAAGCGCTCATAGATGTCGTGGACGACGGCCGGGTCATCCATATAAGAACACATCATCATGCCGCGATGGCTCTGGAGTGAGTATTGGATGGCGAACTGGTCCTTGAGGATAATCAGGTTGGCGTCGCTCAGGGCGGAGAAATCGTAAAAGGTGAACTCCGCATCCATGAAGCGGTTGAGGACAGCATAGAGCCGCGAAACGTATTCGGGATGGCGGCGCAGTTTTTCCTTGTCCAGGCCGACGCGGATGCGCAGGCGTTTATAATGGGACGGCACGTCGAGGTAGGACCAGAAGCCGTCGTCGTAAAAATCAAAGAATTCCCCGTAGATGACGAGTTCCTCCTTGCCCGTCAGGGTCGGGAGTTTTTTTCGGAATAAATCTTTTAAGAAGTGGGCTACCTTCTGATGGCTCGTGACGATGCGGACGGGCCAGGACTTTTTGGCCTTTTCCGTGCGCCCGCTCTGGAGCGACGTGCGGTAAGCCCGGCTCAGATAGTCGCTGATGGCAAAGGCCAGGTCGGGCGTATCGGCGGGAAACGAAAAATAGCGGCAGCAGTCTTGGCGGCGATCGAGTTTTTCAATCGTTTCGGCAAAGAGTGCAGCCGCATCTTCATTGACGCGTTCAATGGCCCGTGACGATGGCAGCTTGGCCCCGTTGATCCACTTGCTGATATACGATACGTCGTAACCGATGTATTCGGCCAGGGTCACGGACTTCATTTTCGTGAATTTCATGAATTTTTTCAAAGCAATCGGGTAGGTTTCTACAATCATGCACATTCCCCCTCTATATGGCAGCCGTCTTTTAATATATCCCCTCAGACGGCTGTTTATCTTATTTTAACACAAAATGAAGCCATGAAGAACAAGTAAATTTAAGGAATAAATGATGAATTCATGAAAATTTCAAGTTTTCCTGTTTTTTTCAAGATAGGCTGGGACTATACTAAGGCCATGCTTGAGGACATCAAGCGGAGCAAGAATCTAGACATCATGATTATAGGAGGTGGACGGACGTGAGACCCTTTGTATTTCCTTTTTCACAGCATATCGGTGCTCCATCGGTCCCGGTGGTCCAGCCTGGAGACAGGGTGCAGCGCGGCCAGTGCATCGCTGAGGCTGGGGAAGGATTAGGAAGTCCGGTATATACGAGTGTATCCGGGACGGTCCTGGAAGTGACGGATGATGCCGTCATCGTTCGAGCTGACGACGTCCAGCCGAAAGACTACGTGCCCCTTACGGCACAGACACCGCTGGAATGTATCCGCCAGGCCGGCATCGTCGGGTTAGGCGGTGCCGGGTTCCCGACGTATCAGAAACTAGCTGTTCCCTTTTTGAATGGCGGCGTCGTCATTGCCAATGCGTCAGAGTGTGAACCCATTCTGAATCATAATATAGACGCCCTGGAAAGGGATTGCCGCCCGGTGATACGGGGCTTGCAGCTGGCCATGGATCTCGTCCATGCCGATAAAGGCGTCATCGCCATCAAGGCCGTCCATGGCAGCGCCGTCCGGGCGTTGCAGCAGGCTATCGCCGACGATGACCGCCTGGCCCTTCACTTTCTGCCCAATGTCTATCCTGTCGGCGAAGAACGGGCCGTCGTCCGGGAAGTCCTGGGGACGCTCCTCGATGCGGGCAGCCTGCCGTCGAAAGCCGGCGCCGTCATCATCAACGTGGAAACGCTCCAGCGCGTGGCCGAAGCCGTCGATGACAAGAAACCGCTCATCGATAAAGACGTGACCGTAGCCGGCAAGCTGAACGGCCCGGAAGTCCAGGTTTTTCACGACCTGCCCTTGGGCATGGCCGTCAGCGACGTCCTGGAAAAGGCCGGCGGATTGGGGAAAGAATATGGCGAGCTCATCATGGGCGGGCCTTTCATGGGCAGGCGGACGACACTGAATGCACCTATCGTCAAGACGACAGGCGGCCTCATCGCTACAGAGACGTTCCTGCCAGGGCCTGAAAAAATCGGCCTCCTCGTCTGTGCCTGCGGTGCCGATGAAACGCGGCTCCGGGAAATGGCGGCTTCCATGGGGTCGGCCGTAGCCGGCGTAGCCTTTTGCAAGCAGGCCCATGAAGTCAAACCGGGCGTCCGCAAATGCGACAATCCCGGCCACTGTCCAGGACAGGTCCAGCGGGTCATGACGCTGAAGAAAGAAGGGGCCCAGGCCCTGCTCATCAGTAACTGCACAGACTGCACCAACACGGTCATGGCCTGTGCGCCGCAGCTGCATCTGCCGGTCTACCATTGTACCGATGGAGCCCTGCGGGCAGTCCATCATAAATTAATCCGCCGCATCAAGGCGTAACTCATACTACACAGGGGGAGTGATTGTATGTCTATTACGAAAGATACCTTACAGAAACACCTTACAGATCCTGCCGTTTTCTGCTGCCGCCGGGCCAAGGGGACGGTCATCGGCGCCGATGACCTGGAAGACCCGACGCTGTTCGATGACATGGTCGATGCCGGCCTGCTCACGCTCAGTGACGATGGCCTGACCATCGAAGAAGTCCTGGGCAGTACGCTCTTGCAGGATGTCGAAGCCTTGACGCCGATTACCAAAGATGTCCTGGATAAAGTCAATGCCAAGTCCGTCCCGGCCGAAGCACCGGTAGAACCGGTCAAAGCCTCGCCGGCTGCACCGGCCGCCCCGACAGCCGCACCGTCGGGAACAATTCACTTGAAGATAGATAAACTGGAAGGCCTGAGCCTGGATATCCCGGCCGGTACCATCCTGGGTGCCGCTGGCCCGCTGCCGGCAGGGCCGACGGAAAAGACGGGCGAAAAGAAGGTCATCCGCAAGCTCATCAAGAAACACATCAAAATCACTGATGTCGAAATCAGCGACAAGACGGCCATTGAAGACGGGAAGATCTTCATCGACGGGTCCATCGTCGAAAAGGCCGTCAAAGAGGACCCGCTCTGCGTCAGCATGAGCCTCGACGTCATTTATCCCGATAAACGCCACGTCTACACCGATACCATCATGGACGTAGCGCCCATTGCGACGAAAGTCGAAGGCGAACTCGGTGAAGGGGTCACCAAAGTCGCCGACGGCGTCGTATTCATGCTCACCGGCGTCGACGAAGACGGCGTCCAGATCCATGAATTCGGTTCGTCTGAAGGCTTTCTCGATGAAAAGATGTATTTCGGCCATCCGGGCTGCGCCGATGAAGGCGACATCATCATCCGCTGCCATGCCGTCATCAAACGCCTCACGGGCATGACCCGTCCGGGACCTTTTGCCGCTCATAAATGCGAAGACTACATCATCCAGGCCGTCCGCAATGAATTGAAGAAATACGACGGCGAAGTCGTCCGCGAAGAAGTCTGCGAAGACCTGCGCCGCAAGGGCAATCCCCGCGTCGTCTTGGTCAAGGAAATCATGGGCCAGGGGGCTATGCACGACAACGTCCTCTGCCCGAACGAACCGTGCGGCGTCATGGGCGGCCAGAAGAACGTCGACCTCGGCAACGTACCGATTGTCCTGACACCGAACCAGGTCCGCGACGGTTCCATTCACGCCCTGACCTGCATCGGGCCGGCTACGAAAGAAATGACCCGTCATTATATCCGCGAACCCTTAGTCGAAGGCCTGGCCAAGGACGAAGAACTGGACCTCATCGGCGTCGTCTTCGTCGGCTCGCCGCAGGTCAATGACGAAAAACTCTGGGTTTCTGACCGCTTAGGCTCGCTCCTGGAAAGCCTCGACATCGACGGCTGCATCATTACGACCGAAGGCTTTGGCAACAACCACATCGACTTCATCCAGCACATCGGCCAGGCTGGCAAGCGGGGCATCCCCGTCGTCGGCGTTTCCTTCTGCGCCTACCAGGGCCAGCTCGTCGTCGGCAATCCCTATGCCGATGCCATGGTCGAAGAAAATATGGACCAGGGCGGCTTTGAAAACGACGTGGCCGGCTGCTCGTGCGTCACCAAGGAAGTCGCAGCCCGCGCCATCCAGATGCTCAAGAATAAGATGGCCGGCGTCCCCATTGCGGCAGCACCGAAGAAATGGGACAACGCCGTCATCAACGCCAATAATAAACTGCTCGGTCTCCCTGAAACGGTCCTCCTCGACAAGGGGACACTCCACTGATGGCCCAACTCGACTATCAGCTCAACCCGGTACTCATGGAAGGGACGGTCACCAAGGCCGCTGCTGACGACGTGGCTCTCAACCTGCGGGGGAGACTGGGCGTGATCCACGCAGCACCGTCTTTGTTCCTTCACCAGCCCCGGGAAGGCCGGAAATTCCGATTCTATTTTAGTTACATGCAGATCGTAGAGGCCCCGCTCGATTACGATTATGCGCCGCTCGAAAAAGACCGGGAATTCACGCCGGTCCTGGCCGGCGGCGTCCTCAGCGAAGTCAACGATACGGCCATCAAAGCCGACTGCCTCGGCGGCCTGGCCACCATTGCCGTACCGCGGCGCTGGGTCTTTACCGATGTCGCCCTGAAAGAGGGAGAATATACTGAATTTTACATCAGCCCCATGGCGGCTGTAGATGAACTATAGGAGGGGTAGTTATGAATTTAACGACTGTAGAAGGGATGCGTTCGGAAATCTTCGTTCCCGTTACACCGAAACCGGTATTCACAGAATTAAAGAAACCACTGAGTGAATGTAAAGTCGCCTTCATCACGGCTGGCGGCATCCATAAAAAAGACCAGACGCCGTTCAATACGTCCGGGGATTTCTCGTACCGCGTCATCCCCTTCGACACGCCATCGTCGAACCTGATGGTCACCCACGGCGGCTTCGACAACTCGGATATCAACAAAGACGTCAATGCCATGTTCCCCATCGACCGCCTGCACGAACTGGTTGCAGAAGGCTTCATCGGCTCCCTGCCGGAAGAAACGTATACCTTCATGGGCGGCGGCGGCAACGTCGAAAAATTCCGCAATGAAACGGGGCCGGAAATTGCCAAGAAGCTCAAAGCCCAGGGCGTCGACATCGTCCTCTGCACGGGCGGCTGCGGGACCTGCCACCGTTCGGCGACAATCGTCACCCGCTGCTGTGAAGCCGAAGGCATGAGCTGCTGCGTCATCGCCGCCCTGCCTCCCATCGCCCGTCAGCAGGGGGCACCGCGCATTACGGCGCCGCACGTCCCCATCGGCTCCAATGCCGGCGAACCGAATAATGTCCCCATGCAGACGGCCATCCTCAAGGAATCTCTGGAATGGGTCCGCGACTGCCCGAGCTATAACGGCCTGAAAGTCCTCCCCTATGAATACCGTCACAATGTGTAATAAAAATGTAATAAAGTTAAACGTTGCACATACATAAAAATGATAGTATAATAA
>CABQJB010000060.1 GCA_902464195.1 uncultured Megasphaera sp. | reverse complement strand
CCCCTAACCCCTAACCACGAGCCACGAGCCACGAACCACGAGCCACGAGCCCCTAGCCACAAAACAATTGACTTTTCCCCTCATCTCTGCTATGATAGGGTTCGTACAAATCAATAGGCGATGCAGGAGAGTAAGTACGTATCATCCTCAGCGAAGCAGGGACAGTGTGAGCCTGCTGCCGATGCGGAAGGCGCTCTGAAGGCCGCGGCCGGAAGTCGTTCGATGCGTATGGCCGATGAATCAAGCGGGTCTTTGGACCAATCAGGGTGGAACCGCGGGTACGTATACTCGTCCCTGTAACATGTCATGTGTTACAGGGACTTTTTTGTATTTAGGAGGGAATACGATGAATTTTCAAGACATGATATTTGCATTGAAGAGCTTTTGGTCTTCTCAGGGCTGTATCATTTACGAACCGTATGATGTAGAAAAAGGGGCAGGGACTATGAACCCGGCTACCTTCCTGCGCACGCTCGGGCCGGAACCGTGGCACGTTGCCTATGTCGAACCGTCTCGCCGCCCGGCTGACGGCCGTTATGGCGACAACCCGAACCGCCTGTACCAGCATCATCAGTTCCAGGTCATTTGCAAACCGTCGCCGGACAACATCCAGGAACTCTATCTGAAGAGTCTGGAAACACTGGGCATCAACCCGGCAGAACACGATATCCGTTTCGTCGAAGATAACTGGGAATCGCCGACCCTCGGCGCCTGGGGCCTTGGCTGGGAAGTCTGGCTCGACGGCATGGAAGTCACGCAGTTCACCTACTTCCAGCAGGTCGGCGGCATCGACGTCGCTCCCGTTTCGTCGGAAATCACATACGGCATGGAACGCCTGGCCATGTATATCCAGGGCGTCGAAAACGTCTATGACCTCAAATGGAACGAAGACGTCACTTATGGTGATATCTTCCATCAGAACGAAGTCGAACAGTCGACGTATGCTTTTGAATTGAGCAATGCCGATCTCTTGTTCCACCTCTTCGATGAATATGAAAAAGAAGCCATGCGGGTCATCAAAGCCGGCTTCGTCCTTCCGGCCTATGACTACGTATTGAAATGCTCGCACACGTTCAACCTCCTCGACGCCCGCGGCGCCATCAGCGTCAGCGAACGAGCCGCCTTCATCGGCCGCGTCCGCAACATGGCACGGGCCTGCGCCAAAGCGTACTTGGAACAGCGTGAAAAATTAGGTTTCCCGATGCTGAATAAGGAGGAAAAATAAGATGAGCAAAGATTTGTTACTTGAAATCGGTACTGAAGAAATCCCGGCTCATTATATGCCGAGTATCCTTTCCCAGGTCCGGGACCTGGCCGGGAAATCCTTTGGCGAATCCCATATCGCCTATGAATCGATCCGTACTATCGGTACGCCGCGCCGCATTGCTCTCCTCATGAAGGGCGTCGCTGAAAAACAGGCCGACGTATCGGCCAAACATAAAGGCCCGTCGGTCAAGATCGCTTACGATGCCGACGGCAACCCGACGAAAGCCGCCATGGGCTTTGCCCGGGGCCAGAAAATCGATGTCAAGGACCTGGTCGTCGAAGACGGCTACGTCTATGCTAACGTCACCAGTGTCGGCGCTGACACGGCCGGCCTCTTGCCGGACCTCATGAAGGGCATCGTCACGGGCCTCAATTTCCCCAAGAGCATGCACTGGGGCAGCCTGGACTTCCACTTCGTCCGTCCTATCCGCTGGTTCGTCGCCCTCTTCGATAAAGATGTCATCCCCTTTGAACTGGCTAACGTCAAATCGGGCAACGTCAGCCGCGGCCACCGCTTCCTGGGTACCGGCGATTTCACCATCGAAAGCCCGGCAGCCTATGAAGAAACGTGCAAGGAACATTTCCTCATCGTCGACCCAGAAGTCCGCAAACAGATGATCCTCGAAGGCCTGCAGAAACTGGCTGACGAAAAGGGCGGCACCATCATCATGGACGACGACCTCCTGGAAGAAGTCGTCTACCTCGTCGAATACCCGACGGCCCTTTGCGGCGAATTCGATGAAGACTACCTGAAACTGCCGGAAGCGGCCATCATTACGCCGATGAAGGACCACCAGCGTTATTTCCCCATGCGCGATAAAGACGGCAAGCTCATGAACCTCTTCCTGACCGTCCGCAACGGCAACGATTACCATCTGGAAACGGTCCAGCACGGCAACGAACGCGTCCTCCGCGCCCGCCTGGACGATGCCAAGTTCTTCTTTGAAGAAGACAAGAAACATAAGCTCGTCGATTACACGGAAAAATTGAAGAAAATCGTCTTCCAGGACGGCCTGGGTACGCTCTATGACAAAGCCCAGCGCCTGGAAAAGATTACGGTCTTCCTCAATCATAAACTCGACCTCGGCCTGGATGACGCCAAGCTGCAGCGTGCATCGCTCCTGGCCAAAGCCGACCTGGCTACACAGATGGTCATGGAATTCACGGAACTCCAGGGCGTCATGGGCAAGGAATATGCCCTCATCGACGGCGAAGATGCCGGCGTGGCCGAAGCCATCAACGAACAGTACCAGCCGCGCTTTGCCGGCGACGTCCTGCCGCAGACCGACATGGGCAAAGTCCTGGGCATTGCCGACAAGTTCGATACCATTACGGGCATGTTCAGCCGCGGCTTCATCCCGACGGGCTCGCAGGACCCCTTTGCCCTGCGCCGCCAGACCATCGGTACCCTCAACATCCTCATGGATGCCGGCTGGAATCTCAACTGCCATGAAGTCTTTGCCTTCGTCCTCAACCTCCTCGGCGTAGAAGGGGAAGACGCAGCCAAAGTCATGGGTCAGCTCGACGACTACTTCACGCTGCGCCTGAAGAACATCTTCCAGGATAAAGGCATGGATTACCACATCATCGACTGCGTCCTGGCTTCGGATACACTCAACGCCTATGAAGAAGCCCGCCGTGCCCAGGCCCTCATCGATGCCGACATCATGGGCAAGACCGACCTTCTGCAGGCCTTCACCCGCGTCAGCAACATGATCAAAGGCGCCGACGATACCGACGTCAACCCGGACCTCTTTGAAACGGAAGAAGAAAAGGCCCTCTACAGCGCCTGCCAGGCCATGCAGGTCAACTTGCCGCAGAAATACGCCGTCTATGACTACGAAGGCGTAGCCGAAGTCCTCTCCGAAGGCATTGCCGCCATCAACGATTTCCTGGACAACGTCCTGGTCATGCACAAAGACGAAGCGGTCAAAGAAAACCGTATCCACCTCTTGGCCCTGACCTACAGCCTCATCCAGCCCTTAGGCGACATCAAGAAATTGGCGTAGGGGCCGTCCCGACGGACGGCCCGCAGGCCGCAGGTCGCCGTTCGCAGGCCGCTTTGGAATCAGATGCCGCTGCGCGGCGACAGACTCAAGTGGACAACATTGCCTCGAGTAACCCTCGGCTCGTAAAAAATGCCCCGGCTGGGGCCTTCGTAGGGGCCGTCCTGTAAAGGCGGCCCGCCGCGAATCCTGTGAATCCAATTAAGGGCATCCTGCAGGTCGCCGTTCGCAGGCCGCAGGCCGCCTCGGAATCGGATGCGGCGTCCCGCCGCGACAGACTCAGGTGGACAACGACGCTTCGGGAAACCCTCAGCGCGTAAAAAATGCCCCGGCTGGGGGCCTTCGTAGGGGCCGTCCTGTAAAGGCGGCCCGCCGCGAATCCTGCGGATAAACCCGCGGATAAAGCGGAAATTCAATGGCTAAAAATGAAAAATATGATATAATAATAGGGAGTATCGCACAGGCCCTTCGCCTTCCTGCGAAAATCCTTGGAGTGTTTAGCTTGTAGTATAGAGCTTGTCGTTTGTAGCGAGGAAATAAAAACTTTTCTTACTGCTAACCACTAACCACTAGCCACTAGCAACTCAAAAGGAGCTGTCTTCACTCGACAGCTCCTTTTCCGCATCTACCATAAAGGAGTGATTATTTATGAAATTGAAGAATCTCGTCATGTTGGCAGCAGCCCTTACGTGTATTGCCGGTTCGACGGTCATGGCTGAAGAAAAGGTAAGCATCAAGAGTGCCAGTGCTGACAGCTATGAAGTTGTCCAGGTCATGACGACTAAAGACAAGAACTACTATCAATACTATAACAGCGCCTATCAGTATGCCGTCGATATCCCGCGGGCTGCGACGACAGCCGACATGAACGCCGACGGCGATGGCTGCTACTTCCAGGACCCTAAAGACGATGCCGTCTACATGACCTATGCTGCCAAGAACAGCATGAACTTTACCATCGACGAACTCTACAACATGGCCCTGGGTATGAACGGATCGCCGACGCTGACGACCAATATCAAGACCAAGAACAGCTATGCCATCGGCTGGACCGACGGCAAGAAGTCCTACTACCATGAACTCTACATCAACGACAAGAACAAGACCTACACGGCCTTCACCGTCACCTATCCGACCAGCAAAAAAGATAAGTACCAGGCCATCATTGCCCACATGTCCCGCAGCTTCATGCCGAACGTACAAATGTGATGGTAGGGGATGCCCGAAGGGCATCCCGCCGGTCGCAGTTCGCAGGTCGCAGGCCACCTCGGACTCAGATGCGGCGTTCCGCCGCGACAGACTCAGGTGGACAACATCGCCTCGAGTACCCCTCGGCTCGTAAAAAAAGGCCCCGGCTGGGGCCTTCGTAGGGGCCGTCCCAAGCCTTTTTGGCCCGTCAGGTGCCGACCAGCGAGAGGCGCAAGACGGTTGCCAAAACGGACAGCTGTGGCTAGGCGGCCCGCCGTGAATCCTGTGAATCCAATTGTCCCGATGGGCCGGAGAGGTTGTTGTGTTTTCAAGCAGCTCTTTACGGAAGATTCCTATAAAATGGAAAAATTCCCCTTTACAGGGCCGCGGCTTTATGGTATAATTCCCTTGTTAATTTAGGCAGTCCTCTGCTCGGTAACACGATTGTCGTGAAAGGTGGCGGCAACGGGGGCACGAATGTCTTATAGGAGGAAAAAAGAAATGAACATTATCAGCGTACTTGAACAGGAACAGCTTCGTGACGATATCCCGGCATTCCGCCCTGGTGATACTGTCAAAGTTCACGTAAAGGTTGTCGAAGGCAATCGCGAACGTGTACAGGTTTTTGAAGGTGTCGTTATCGGCCGTCAGAACGGCGGTGTCCGCGAAACTTTCACTGTCCGCCGCGTTTCCTACGGTGTTGGTGTTGAACGTACTTTCTTGGTACATTCCCCGCGCCTCGCTAAAATCGAAGTCGTTCGCCACGGTGTCGTCCGTCGTGCAAAACTGCACTACCTCCGTGGTCTTACAGGCAAAGCTGCCCGTATCCGCGAACGTCGGTAATTCATTGGCAAGAACACTTGAAAAAGAGGTTGTCCCACGAAGCATGGCTTCGCGGGCAGCCTCTTTTTTCATAGATCCATCGTAGGGGCCGTCCCAAAGGGCGGCCCGCCGTGCCCAACCTCTGCATGGGTACAACTATATTGTCAACCGTGAGATAAAAGAAATTGAGTTGACTGCAATCGCCGCAGCGAGTATAATAATCCCATGGTTCACAATAAAAATAGGGAGTGGGTTGACAATGACTACGATAGCAGCACTGACTGATAAGATTATACAGGGATACCGCATCCAGCGCGGTGATGATTTATCGATTTTCCTGGAAGCACCTTTGGAAGAATTGCAGCAGGGGGCCGGCGCCTTACAGCGCCATTTTTGTGGCAATCATATTGATTTCTGCACCATCATCAACGGCCGCAGCGGCCGCTGTGGGGAAGACTGCAAATACTGCGCCCAATCGGCCTGTCACCATACGGGCTGTGAGGAATACGGTTTCCTGGCGAAAGAAGAAATCCTGGCCAATGCCAAGGCCAACCAGGATGCCGGCGCCAATCGTTTTGCCATCGTCACGTCGGGCCGGGCCCTGACGGGTGCCGATTTTGAAAAAGCCCTGGATACGTACCGCACGATGAAGCAGACCCTGCACATCGACCTCTGTGCGTCGCACGGCCTGCTGACGCCGGAACAGCTGCACCGCCTCCACGAAACGGGCGTGACCAGTTATCACCATAATATCGAGACGTCGCGGCGTTTCTTCCCGTACATCTGCACGACTCACACCTATGACGACCGCATCCGCACCATCAAGGCCGCTCAGAAAGAAGGGCTCTGCGTCTGTTCCGGCGGCATCATCGGCATGGGGGAAACCTGGGAAGACCGGCTGGACATGGCCATCAGCCTGGCCGAACTGGGCATCCAGTCCATTCCCATCAACGCCCTCATGCCCATTCCCGGTACGCCCCTGGAACATCGGCCCCAGCTCGACGGCCGCGACGTCCTGCGGACCATCGCCTTTTTCCGTTTCATCAATCCCGAAGCCAATATCCGCCTGGCTGCCGGCCGCAAGCTCCTGCCGGAAAACGGCGCCACAGCCCTCTTAAACGGCGCGTCGGCCTCGATTACAGGCAACATGCTGACCACGTCGGGCTCGACCATCGCCGAAGACATGGCCATGCTCCAGCGCCTGGGCTTGACGAATAGGGATTAGCCGTTAGCAGTTAGCCGTCAGCCATTAGGAGGGGACACTTGGGACTTGTGAAGAACCCCTCAGGCCTGTGGTCAGCTCCCCTTCTCAAGGGAGCTGACGCGCCCAAAGGACGGCCTGCACTAGCCTTCATCCTTTGTCTATGATATAATGTTAGGGATATAGAAACATACATATACTTTTCAATGAGGTGATTATCGTGGCAAAACAGATTTTTGTTACCGGTCATAAGAGCCCGGACACGGACTCCATTTGTTCTTCCATTGCCTATGCAAAATTAAAACAGTTACAGGGTATCGACGCTGCGCCGATCCGCGCTGGCGAACCGAATAAGGAAACGGCCTTTGCCCTTGATTATTTCCACGTCGCTCCGCAGCCGCTGGTCAAGGACTTCTACGTCAAAGTCAGCGAAGCTGTCCACACGGAAGTCGAAGCCCTTCCGGTCAGCGCCAGCCTGAAAGATGCTGCCAAATGGTTCGCATCCCACGAAAGCGATGTCGCTCCCGTTGCCGATAACGGCCAGTTCGTCGGCGTCATCGAAAAAGGCCAGCTTGCCGATGAATTCGTCAAGACTGTCATGGGCGAAGAATTGAGCACTGTAAAAGACCTGGCTCACGACCCGGAACTGTTCTTCAAACCGACCGATAACGGTCACGACATCCCGGCTGATGGCAAATACGCTGTCGTTGAAAACGGCAAATACATCGGCATGATCTGTGCCGACTGTGTCGCTGCTGTCGAAAAACAGCAGGTCATCCTCGTCGACCACAACGAAAAGAAACAGATCATCGACGGCATCGACGAAGCTTCCATCATCGGCGTCATCGACCATCACCGCATCGGCGGCACCTTGGAAACGGCCGGCCCCATTTCCATCCTCTTCAAACCCGTCGGCTGCACGGCTACCATCGTAACGGGCTTGTATGAACAGGCTAAGATCGACATCCCGAAAGACATTGCCGGTCTGCTCCTGTCGGCCGTCATTTCCGATACAGTCCTCTTCCGTTCGCCGACCTGCACGCCGGCTGACCGCGAAGCCGCTGAAAAACTGGCCAACATCGCCGGCGTAGACGTCGAAAAATACGGCATGGAAATGCTCAAAGCCGGTGCCAACGTCTCCGATTTGACGCCGGACCAGATCGTCCACAACGACATGAAAGAATTCTCCAGCGGCAATACGACCTTCACCGTTGCCCAGGTCCAGGTCATGGATACGACGGATCTCCTCGACCAGAAACAGGTCCTGCTCAATGCCTTGGAAAAATTGCGCGCTGAACACGATTACGCCGCTTCCTTCCTGATGATCACCAGCATCATCGACGAATCGACGAACCTCATCTTCGCCGGCAATATGGACGACGTCGTCAGCAGTGCCTTCGGCAAGGACGTCCTCGATAAGGAAGTCTACCTGCCCAAGGTCATGAGCCGTAAGAAACAGGTCATTCCGCCTATCCTTTCGGCAATGAAATAAGTGATGATTTTCAGAGGCCCCATCGACACGGTGTGGGCCTTTTTATCTATAAAGGGGAAGAATGCATGAATCCTATTTTTGATACCCTCAACGACCGCCAGTGCGAGGCCGTCAAGCATACCGAAGGGCCGCTGCTGATTACGGCCGGTGCCGGTTCGGGCAAGACAAAAGTCCTGACCTGCCGCATTGCCCATCTCCTGGAATTAGGCGTCGCACCGTACCGTATCCTGGCCATTACCTTTACCAACAAAGCCGCCAAGGAAATGAAGGAACGCGTAGAGAACCTGGTCGGTGCCCAGGCCGACAGCATCTGGCTGAGCACGTTCCATTCGTTCTGTGCCAAGCTGCTGCGCTTTGAAGTCGACGGCTTCCACGGCTATACGCGCAATTTCACCATCTACGATTCGTCGGACCAGCTGGTATTGGTCAAGGAATGCCTGAAAAAGCTCAACCTCGACGACAAGCAGTTCACGCCGCGCTCCGTGTTGGGGACCATTTCGTCGGCCAAGAACGTCCTCATGGACGCCAGGGCCTTTGCGGCGAAAGCCTCCGATTTCTACGAACAGAAAGTGGCCGACATCTACGCCATGTATCAGGAAAAATTGCGGGAAAACAACGCCGTCGATTTCGACGACCTCCTGTTCCTGGCCGTGCGTCTCTTGCAGGAAAACGATGAAGTCCGGGAAAAATACCAGTCCCGGTTCCAATATATCCTGGTCGACGAATATCAGGATACGAACCACGCCCAGTATGCCCTGACCAAGATACTGGCCGCCCGCTGGCGCAATATCTGCGTCGTCGGCGATGCCGACCAGAGTATCTACGCCTGGCGCGGTGCCGATATCCGCAACATCATCGACTTCACGCGGGACTATCCCGATGCGGCGTCGATCAAACTGGAACAGAACTACCGCTCGACGAAGACTATCCTCCATGCGGCCAATGCCGTCATCGACAACAACGAAAGCCGGCCCAAGAAGACGCTGTGGACAGAGAACCCGACGGGAAATAAGATCATCCATTATCAGGCCCAGACGGAACACGACGAAGCCGACTACATCGCCGGCGTCATCTACAACCGCCATGAAATCAGCCATGAACCGTATGGCGACATGGCCATCCTCTTCCGGACCAACGCCCAGTCCCGCGTCCTCGAAGAAAAACTCATGCGCTATGCCATTCCCTATACCATGGTCGGCGGCACCAAGTTCTACGACCGCAAGGAAATCAAAGACGTCCTGGCTTACCTGCGCCTGCTCTATAACCCGGAAGACAGCCTGAGCCTGACGCGCATCATCAACGTGCCCAAGCGCAACATCGGGGCGACGACGATGGAACACGTCGCAGCCTATGCCGAAGAACAGGGGATTTCCTTATTTGAAGCCCTGTCGTCGACCGATGAGATCCCCGTCACCAAGCGGGCCAAGGCGTCGCTAGAAAACTTCGCCGCCATGATTTTCGATATCCTCAACGACATCGAAGGCAAAGACGTCCTGAGCCTCATCGAAACGGTCATCAAACAGACCGGCTATGGGGAAATGCTCGACAAAGAAGCGGAACACGACCCGCAGGGCGAAAGCCGCAAGGAAAACGTCGGCGAATTCCTGTCCGTCGCCAAAGACTACATGGACAGCAATCCCGAAGGCAACCTCCAGGACTTCCTGGAAAACGTCGCCCTCGTCAGCGATGTCGATGACTTTGAAAGCAGTGACTCGAAAGTTACCCTCATGACCCTCCATGCCGCCAAGGGCCTGGAATTCCCAGTCGTCTTCCTGACCGGTCTCGACGAAGGTCTGTTCCCACACAGCCGGACCCTGATGGACCCGACGCAGGTCGAAGAAGAACGGCGCCTGGCCTATGTCGGCATCACCCGGGCCGAACGGCAGCTCTACGTGACCAATGCCGTCACGCGGACCATGTATGGCCGCATCTCGGCCTATATGCCCAGCCGTTTCTTGGCCGAAATCCCGCCGCAGCTCATGGAAGACTATCATCGCAAGAGCGCCATGCCTCAGAGCCGGACGGCCTCTGTCCCAGGGAAACAGCGCGTCTCCATCCTGACCAAGCCCGTCGCCTCGAGCCTGCCCAAGAAACACGCCGTCACTGACACCTTTGCCAAAGGCGATAAAGTCCGCCATAAAATCTGGGGCATCGGCACCGTCCTCGACGTCATCGGTGAAGGGCCGAACATGCAGATGAAAATCCAATTCCCGACCAAAGGCGTCCGCCAGGTCGTCGTAAAATACGCCCCCTTAGAGAAAGTCTTGTAGGGGCCGCCTAAGCCTCTCCTCATAGGAGAGGTGGCCCGAAGGGCCGGAGAGGTTGCTTGCATTTTCGCAGGCCGCCGTTCGCTGTTCGCAGGCCGCAGGCCGCTTCGGACTCAGATGCCGCTGCGCGGCGACAGACTCAAAGTAACAACGACGCTTCGGGAAACCCTTAGCGCGTAAAAAGCAACCTCTCAGTCAGCAGAGCTGCCAGCTCCCCTACAAAGGGAGCCTAAGCC
>CABQJB010000059.1 GCA_902464195.1 uncultured Megasphaera sp. | reverse complement strand
AGCCACGAGCCACGAGCCACGAGCCACTAAAAAAAGCGTTGTCTTCACAGACAACGCTTTTTTTATCATCCTTAAACATCACGCTGGACTTTACCGGAACGAAGGCAACGAGTGCAAACATTAACTCGTTTTACTTCGCCGTCGACGACAGCGCGGACACGCTGGATATTCGGTTTCCAGGTTTTTTTCGTTTTCAAGTGGGAATGGCTGACATTCATGCCGCTCATTGTTCCTTTACCACAGATTTCGCAAAAGTTTGCCATTGGTTACACCTCCCTGCACCATCACAGTACAACATATAAATCTTATCACAGATTATTAGGTAAAGCAAGTTTTATTTTTTTAAAAAAGCCTACGAAATATGATACAATAAAAACGAATATTTGACAAGGAGTTTTTGGTATGAATTTTTCCATTCGCGATTTAAAGGGCATCGGACCGCACAAAGAAGCCCTGTTTGCCCGGCTCCATCTGGTGACGGTGTCCGATTTATTGCAATATTTTCCCCGCGACTATGAAGACCGGAGCCACATCTGGTCTATCGGCCAGGCCCCGTGCGGGACGGGGAAGGCTATCCTCATCTGCGGGACTGTGGCCTCGGTCCAGGAAATGCGGCCCCGCCGGGGCCTCTCCATCTTGAAGGTCATGGTCAGCGACGGCACGGGAGCGGCCGAACTGGTCTGGTTCAACCAGGCCTTCAAGAAGCGCCAGTTCCATGTCGGCATGACCCTGACGGCTTTCGGCAAGATGGAATGGGCTTACGGCCGCCGCCAGATGAATACGCCTGACACGGAAGAAGGGCAGGCTGGCGGTGATGGCTTCGTCCCCGTCTACGGCCTGACCGACGGCCTGCGCCAGCAGGATGTCCGCAAGGTCGTGCGCCAGGCCCTGGACCTGGCCAAGGACCAGCCGGACATCCTGCCCGGCTGGGACGGCTGCCGCCAGTCGCCTTTTGCGGCCATGCCGACGCTCGAAGCCTATGAGCAGATACATTTCCCGGACTCTATGGAGAAACGGGAACAGGCCCGGCGCCAGCTGGCCTTTGAAGAGCTCTTCGACATGCAGCTCGGCCTGCTCCTGCGCCGGCGCCATGAAGGCAGGCGCCAGGGCATCAAATGCGGCCCTAACGGCAAGCTGCTCAAGGCCTTCTATGACCACCTGCCTTTTACCCTGACGAAAGGCCAGACCCAGGCCTTCCTCGATATCCAGGCCGACATGGAAAGCGAAGTGCCCATGCAGCGCCTGGTCCAGGGCGATGTCGGTTCCGGCAAGACCGTCGTCGCTGCTCTGGCCCTGGCCAAAATCGTAGAGAACGGCTATCAAGGGGCCCTCATGGCGCCGACGGGTATCCTGGCGGCCCAGCACTATGAAGAATTCTGCCGCCTCTTTCAGGGCCTGGACGTCCGCGTCGCCTTGCTGACGGGCCGGACGACGGCCAAGGAACGGCAGCAGCTCCTGGAAGAGCTGGCCCAGGGCCAGATTGACATCCTCATCGGGACCCACGCCCTGATACAGAGCGATGTCACCTTCCGCAGCCTGGGCCTGGTCGTCACGGACGAACAGCACCGCTTCGGCGTCCGCCAGCGGTCGGCGCTGGAACAGAAGGGGAAGGAGCCCCATGCCCTGTTCATGACGGCCACGCCCATTCCCCGGACGCTGACCTTGTCCCTTTACGGTGATCTCGACGTGTCGTCCATCCGCGAGCTGCCGCCAGGGCGGAAACTGGTCAAGACCTATGCCGTCGGCGAAGCCCTGCGCCGACGGGTCTATATCTTCATGGACAAGCTCATGGCCCAGGGCCAGCAGTGCTACGTCGTCTGTCCCCTCGTCGAGGCGTCGGAAAGCGTCGACCTGCAGGCGGCGACGGACCTCTATGAGGAACTTCGGTCCCGCGTCTTCAAAAAGCGCACGTGCGGCCTCGTCCACGGCCGCATGGCCGGCAAAGAGAAAGAAGCTGTCATGGAAGCCTTCCAGAAAGGGGACATCCAGCTCCTGGTCGCGACGAGTGTCATCGAAGTCGGCGTCAACGTCCCCAATGCGACGGTCATGTTCATCGACGGTGCCGAACGCTTCGGCCTGGCCCAGCTCCACCAGCTGCGGGGCCGCGTCGGCCGCGGCGACCTGCAGGCCTATTGTATCCTCATGGCCAAAGGCGGCAGCGACGAGACACGGCAGCGCCTGAAATGGATGGAACAGATACACGACGGCTTCACCCTGGCTGAAAAAGATCTGCTCCTGCGCGGTTCGGGCCAGCTCTTCGGCTATATGCAGCATGGCCTGCCCGATTTAAAAGCTGCCGATATTATAAACGATGTACCTCTCCTGGCGGCGGCCCGCGATGCGGCCCGGCAATGGTGGCTGGCCTGTGAAGACCCGGGGAAAGCAGAAGAAGCCGTAAAGAGACGCTTTGGCTATACTTTTGCCGGACTTTTAAATAACTGATAGAAATTTGCTGTAATATATGTACATAAGAGCTGATTTCAGTTATAATAAGGGATAAGCTATTTAGGGGTATTTCCCCTTAGTTTCTTATATTTTTCAAAACAGAGGTGCAAATATGAGATCTGATAAATTTGGTATGAGAGGTTTGACATTTGATGACGTTCTCCTGGTTCCGGCAAAGTCCGACGTACTTCCTAAGGAAGTCGACGTTTCGACGAACCTGACGCGCGATATCAAACTGAATATTCCTATTATGAGCTCTGGTATGGATACCGTTACAGAAGCTCCTATGGCTATTGCCGTAGCCCGCGAAGGCGGCATCGGCGTTATTCATAAGAACATGTCCATTGCCGCCCAGGCGCGGGAAGTCGACAAAGTAAAGCGGTCGGAACACGGCATCATCATCGACCCGATTTTCCTTCATCCCGATAATCTCCTGGCCGATGCCAATGAATTAATGGGCAAATACCGCATCTCCGGCGTACCTATCACGGTCGACGGCAAACTCGTCGGCATCATCACCAACCGCGATATGCGCTTTGAAGAAGACATGAGCCGCCGCATCGGTGACATCATGACCAAAGAAAACCTGATCACTGCTCCTGTCGGCACGTCCCTGGCAGAAGCCAAAGAAATTCTCCGCAAGCACCGCATTGAAAAATTACCCCTTGTCGATAAAGAAGGCAACCTGCAGGGCCTCATCACCATCAAGGATATCGAAAAGGCTACGAAATACCCGAATTCTGCCAAAGATGGCAACGGCCGTCTCCTGGTCGCTGCTGCAGTCGGCGTAACCCATGATATGACCGACCGCCTCGACGCTCTCGTCGCTGCCAAAGTCGACGTCGTCGTCATCGATACGGCTCACGGCCATTCCCTGGGCGTCCTCAATACGCTGAAAGAAATCAAGAAGATGTATCCGCACCTCCCGGTCATTGCCGGTAACGTCGCTACGGGCGCCGCTACGGAAGCCCTCATCGAATGTGGCGTCGACGCCGTTAAAGTCGGCATCGGCCCGGGCTCTATCTGCACGACCCGTATCGTCGCTGGTATTGGCGTACCGCAGATCACAGCCGTCTATGAATGTGCCAAAGTCGCTCAGCGCTATGGCATCCCCATCATCGCCGACGGCGGCATCAAGTATTCCGGTGATATGGCCAAAGCCATCGCTGCCGGCGGCAACGTCGTCATGATGGGCAACCTCCTGGCCGGCACGGAAGAAAGCCCGGGCGAAACGGTCATCTATCAGGGCCGCAGCTACAAAGAATACCGCGGCATGGGCTCCCTGGCCGCTATGGAATGTGGCAGTAAGGACCGTTATTTCCAGGAAGATGCCAAGAAACTCGTCCCCGAAGGCATCGAAGGCCGTGTACCGTACAAAGGACCGGCAGCTGACACCATTTACCAGATGGTCGGCGGTCTCCGCGCATCCATGGGCTACTGTGGCTGCCACAACATTAAGGAAATGATTGAAAATACGCAGTTCATCCAGATCACCGCAGCTGGCCTTCGTGAAAGCCATCCTCATGATGTCAACATCACGAAAGAAGCTCCGAACTACAGCGTAAACTAAGCAGGGCGGAGGGATACGTTGATTAGTACAATCGATATCTTGTCCATCCCCATATGGAACGTCACTATGGAAGAAGCCCGGAACCTGGCCTTTAAGTGCATCGACGAAGGCCGGGCCGCTTCCATTGCGACGGCCAATGCAGAAATGGTCATGCGGGCCCAGACGGACCGCGAACTGGCCCATATCCTCCAGCATGCCGACCTGGTAGTTCCCGATGGGGCCGGCGTCCTGTGGGCTGCAGAACAGCAGGGCAAGAAATTTAAAGAACGCGTGACAGGTGTCGATTTGGCGTGCAGTCTGCTTAAAGAAGCAGCCGCACGCCAAACGGCTGTCTACCTCTTTGGCGGTGCCCCGGGCATTGCCGAACAGGCTGCGGCCAATGTGCAGCAGCAACTGGGGTCCCTGAATATCGTCGGGACTCATTCGGGATTCTTTTCGGCTGACGAAGAACAGGGTATCATCGAGGATATCCGCAACAAGGGGACGCGCATCCTCTTAGTCGCTCTCGGCGTGCCGAAACAGGAAAAATGGATATCCGAGCATCTCTACGAACTCGGTCCCTGCGTCTGCATGGGCGTCGGCGGGACCTTCGACGTCCTGGCTGGCAAAGCCGGCCGGGCTCCGAAATGGATGCAGGACAACCGCTTGGAATGGCTCTATCGCCTGTTGAAAGAGCCGACGCGGTTCAAGCGCATGCTGGCGCTGCCGAAATTCGTCGCGGCTGTCAAGCTGGGTGGCCGGGCTAAGTGATGAGGTGATGAGTTGAAAAGTGATGTCTTGAACAAACCTTATATCGTAGAAGACGGATACCCCTTCATTATCGTGCCTCTGTTACTGGCTGTGGCAGCAGGTTATTTCATCAATGCTTATGCAGCGGTCCTGCCGCTGCTGCTGGCTGCGTATTTTACCTACTTCTTCCGTAACCCGAGCCGGACCATGCCGACAGACGACCATCTCCTGGTGTCGCCGGCCGACGGGACCGTCGTCGGTGTCGAAGAAGTGGAAGAAGATGCCTATCTCAACCGGAAGTGCCGGAAAATCATCATTTTCCTGTCCATCTTCGATGCCCATGTCAACCGGGCACCGCTGCCGGGGACCATTGATTTTCAGCAGTATACGTGCGGCCGCTTCCGTCCGGCTTATAAAGAGGGCGTCGGCTATGAAAACGAACGCTATTCCATCGGCATCCATTCAGCCCATACGGATATCCTGGTCACTATCATTGCCGGCATCCTGGCACGGCGCATCGTCTCCTGGGTCACCTTGGGCGATGAACTGCAGCACGGCCAGCTCTACGGTATGATCAAATTCGGGTCGTGTGCAGAAATCTATGTCCGCGACAACGTGGAAATCACCGTCAAGAAGGGCCAGAAGGTCCGTGCTGGTGAATCCGTCATAGGGAGGATTATCTAATGAAAAATGTAATACCCTGTCTGTTTACATCAGGGAACCTCAGCTTCGGGGTCCTGAGTATGATCATGACCCTCCACGGGCTCTATACCTGGGCCGGTGTCTGCATCCTGCTGGCCATGGTTTGCGACGCTTGCGACGGCCGCTCGGCCCGTGCCCTTGGCGTCGCCGGTGATTTCGGCAAGGAACTCGACTCCTTATCCGACGTCGTATCCTTTGGGGCCGCTTCGGCTTTCCTGATTTATTCTTATTCACTCCAGTCCCTGGGCTGGATCGGCGCCATCCCGGCCATCATCTACGCTGCCCTCGGCGGTATCCGCCTGGCCCGGTTCAACCTCAACACCGGCGTCATCCACGGCTATTTCCAGGGCATGCCGATTCCTAACGGCGGCTGCCTCATTGCGACGTACGTCATTTCCGGCGCCGTCCTGCCGGCATGGCTGCTGGCCATCTTCGTCGTCCTCCTGGGCTACCATCTGGTCAGCAAGGTCCACAACCCCGATTTTAAAGGGGCCAGCCCGGACGTACTCCATAAATCGGCCCTGGCCATTGCCCTCATCTTCGGCGTTTTGGTCTTGGTCTTCGTCGACTTCCATCTGATCATCACCATGCCTTTCTTACTGTATATCGTCTTCGGGTTAGTCAATACGGCCATGAACGTCGCAGCTGCTCGCTAAGTCTTTAGGGAGAGTCGCATATGGAACACATCTTGGATATCATCATGATACCCATACAGGTCATCATCGTTTTTTATTCCCTCTATTATTTCATCCTCGCCTGCTTCGGCCTCATGAAGCGGCGGGAACGCATTACGGTAGCGCCTAAGAATACCTTCGCTGCCGTTATTTGCGCGCATAACGAAGAAAAAGTCGTCTGGCAGCTCATCGACAATCTGAAACAGCTCAACTATCCCAAGGATATGTACGACATCTACGTCGTCGCCGATAACTGCACGGACCATACGGCCGACATCTGCCGCGAGCACGGGGCCATCGTCAAGGTGCGGACCAACAAGGAACAGGTCGGCAAGGGCTATGCCCTGGACTGGATGTTCTCACAGATGCTGGCCCAGGAAAAGCAGTATGACGCTTTCGTCGTCTTCGATGCGGACAACCTGGTCCATCCGGAATTCCTGCGGGAAATGAACAACCACCTCTGCAAGGGGGAAAAGGTTATCCAGGGCTATATGGATTCCAAGAATCCGACGGATTCTTGGATTGCCGGTACGTTTTCCATTGCCTTCTGGCTCATCAACCACATGTGGCACCTGGCCAAGTACAACATCGGTTTGTCCACGGCCCTGGGTGGCACGGGCATGTGCATTGCCACGGAAATCGTCCGCAAGTACGGCTGGGGCTGCGACTGCCTGACGGAAGATATGGAATTTTCCATGAAAGTCCTCCTCGAAGGCGTCCGTACCTGCTGGGCCCATGATGCCATCATTTACGACGAAAAGGTCGTCGGCTTCATGCAGTCCTGCCGCCAGCGCAAGCGTTGGGCCCAGGGCCAGTGTGACTGCGGCGAACGCTTCATCCCCAAGCTCTTCGCCCGGGGCATCAAGACCGGCAATATCCGCATGCTCGACGGCATCGTCACTTTGTCCCAGCCGTTCTTCATGATGGCTTCGACGATTTACGCCGTCCTGGCTTCCATCAATTCGTATCTGCCGTTCTATACGAATATCCTCAATGCCATCGTGCCCGTCCAGATCTGGACCATCATCGGCGTCGGCCAGTACCTCATACCGGTCATCGTCCTCCTGCAGATCAAGGTGCCGCCGAAATCATGGGCATACCTCATTATTTATCCGATTTTCATGTACAGCTGGATCCCTGTCAACTTCCTCGGTTTCAAAGACCGGCACAAGATGAAATGGAGCCACACTCTGCACACGCGGGCCCTGTCTTATGAAAGCGCGGCCTTATTGCGTAAAGAAAACAAGAAGTAAGGAGATAGACTATGCATATTTTGTTGACCAATGATGACGGCTTGAAGGCTCCGGGCCTTCAGACGCTGAAGCGGGAGCTGGCATCCCATGACTGCCGCCTGACTGTCGTTGCGCCCAATGGCCAGCGCAGTGCGGCGTCTCATTCTATGACTATCAACAAGGCTCTCTACTGCCGCGACGAATCGACGGTGCCGGGAATCCGGGAAATCGCCGTATCCGGTACGCCCGTAGACTGCGTCAAGATGGCCATGGAATATTTCCTCAAAGAGGATAAACCGGACCTCATCATTTCCGGCATCAACGACGGCTATAACCTGGGCAGCGATGTCCTCTATTCCGGGACCGTGTCGGCTGCCATGGAAGGGCCGTATTACGGCCTGCCGGCCTTTGCCGTATCCATGCTGGGCATGACTGACGAACGCTGCGCCCAGACGGCACACCTTGTCTGGGACCTGGTCCAGAAGCTCGTCGTCAAAGGCCGCTTCCCGGGCATCGTCAACGTCAACGTGCCGCCAGCAGGGGCCATCAGCCTGGACAATGTCCGCGTCGTGCCCCAGACGGTCCAGATTTACCACAACGTCATTGCTGAGAAACGCGACCTCGACGGCAGCGTCTGCTATCACATCGTCGGCGATATCGACATGACGACAGCTCCCGATGACAGCGATGTCGCCTGCATCCGCCAGGGTCATATCGCCTTGACGCCGCTCAAATGGCAGCAGACGGCCGACCGGGTCATGGATCACTTGAAAGGATGTCTATCACTATGACTGATGAAGAACTCATAGAAAAAGCGAAAGCCTACCGCGCTCATTCGTACAGCCCGTATTCTCATTTTCCCGTCGGCGCTGCCGTCCTGGCCGCGTCGGGGAAGGTCTATGGCGGCTGCAACATCGAGAATTCCAGTTATCCCCTGGGCAACTGTGCCGAACGGACGGCTATCTTCAAGGCCGTATCCGAAGGGGAACGGGACTTTACGGCTATCGCCATCGTCGCCGATACGCCCGGCCCTTGCTCGCCCTGCGGCGCCTGCCGGCAGGTCATGGCCGAATTCCATATCCCCAAGGTCATTATGGCCAACTTGAAAGGGGAATGGTGCGTCGTCACGATGGACCAGCTCCTGCCGTACGCCTTTTCTGACACAGATTTGTAAAGAAAGTTCGCTGAATACGGACAAATTTCCGCAAAGGGCTTGCAATTTTTAAGAAGCCGGTTTATAATAACAATCACATCATACATATTGCGTGAACGAAACACACGGGAGAAGGCAAAGCCTACCGACGGAGTCAAACTCTCAGGTGCCCCTCAGGGGGTGGGACCGTGTGTGGACACGACTCTGGAGAGTCCCATTTGGGCGCCGAAGGTGCAAGGAAGTGATTCCTAATCTCTCAGGCAAAAGGACAGAGCTGGCAGAACGACCTTTCTTTTTCTGCGACCCTTAGGACCTATCTTCAGAGTGATGATGATAGGTCTTGTTTTCATGTCATTATAATTACCATAACAAAAGGGGAGTATGAAAGATGTTAGAAACGTTGAATGCCATTGATAGTTTTGTCTGGGGCCCGCCCTTGCTGGTCCTGCTCATCGGTACCGGCCTGATGCTGACCATCCGTCTCCATCTGCTCCAGGTCTTCCGCCTGCCGAAAGCGCTGAAGCTCATCTTCACGGCTAAGAACCAGGGCGAAGGCGACGTAGACAGCTTCAAGGCATTGTGCACGGCCCTGGCCGCTACGGTCGGGACTGGTAATATCGTCGGCGTCGCTACGGCTGTCCATGCCGGCGGCCCTGGCGCTATCTTCTGGATGTGGATGGCCGCTTTCGTCGGAATGGCCACGAAATATGCCGAAGGCTGTCTGGCTGTCAAATACCGCACGGTCGATAAGAACGGTGATATCGCCGGCGGCCCGATGTACTACATCGAAAACGGCCTGGGCAAGAAATACAAGCCCCTGGCTTTCTTGTTCGCTTTCTTCGGCGTCCTCGTCGCCTTCTTCGGCATCGGGACCTTCGCTCAGGTCAATTCCATCGTTGAAATCACGCGCCTGACGACGAGCATCCCCGTCGAATACACGGCCATCGTATTGACTATCCTCGTCGCTGCCATCACCATCGGCGGCCTCCAGTCCATCGCCCGCGTCGCTTCCAAAATCGTCCCGGCCATGGCTGTCATCTATGTCGTTTCCACCGTCGCTTTCCTGGTCGTCTTTGCTGATCAGATTCCGGCTGCTGTCGAACAGATCATCGTCAGCGCCTTCACACCGACGGCTGCAGCTGGCGGCTTCCTCGGCGCTACGGTCTTGGTCGCTATGCGCAACGGTGTCGCCCGCGGCGTCTTCTCCAATGAATCGGGCCTGGGCAGTGCGCCTATCGTAGCCGCTGCTGCCAAGACGAAATGGCCGGCTGAACAGGGCCTCATTTCCATGACTGGTACCTTCATCGACACCATCATCATCTGCACCTTGACCGGTCTGGTCCTGGTCGTCAGCGGTGCCTGGATGGGCGACGTCAATGGCGCAGCCCTGACCAATGCGGCTTTCACCATGGCTTTCCCGACCTATGGCAGCATCATCCTCTGCATTGGCCTGACCTTGTTCGCCTTCACGACCATCCTCGGCTGGAACTACTACGGTGAACGCTGCGTCGAATACCTCGTCGGCGTCAAAGGCATCATGCCGTACCGCATCATCTTCATCGCCCTCGTCGCCTGCGGCGCTTTCATCAAGCTCGACGTCATCTGGGTCCTGGCTGATATCGTCAATGGCCTCATGGCTATCCCGAACCTCATCGCCCTCATCGGCCTGTCTGGCGTCGTCGTAGCCGAAACGAAGAAATACTTCGCTCATTTGAAAGAAGAAGAAATGGTCGTAGCCGAAGATTCGGAAGAAAAAGTACCGGCTGGCCATTAAGACGTAAAAATTTTCCCAAAAAATACTTGACGATTCCGTTAGTTATGGTATAATTCTTCTTGTGCCAAGCACTGAAACACTATGTGCCGGGCACAAGAGATATGCCGGGGTGGCGGAATGGCAGACGCACCTGACTCAAAATCAGGCGGGTAACACCGTGAGGGTTCAAGTCCCTCCCTCGGCACCAAGCAAAGAGGCTTGTCGCATAGCGGCAAGCCTTTTTTAATCTTCGTGATGGAAGCCTCTCCTGATAGGAGAGGTGGCCTGAAAGGCCGGAGAGGTTAACCTCTCCAACTTCTTTTTCTTTCTATCTATATATGTTATAATAGAATAGACA
>CABQJB010000058.1 GCA_902464195.1 uncultured Megasphaera sp. | reverse complement strand
CTTTTAGAGACTGGAGTTACAGAAGTAAAACTATACTTTTTTTGTCTTTTATTGTATAATACTAGATATAGACAACAAGGGGGTAGAAAAAATGAGATTGAATCAGGCTACGGACTATGCTTTCCGCATGGTCCTCTATTTGGCGTCTCTCCCGGAAGGTACGAAGATTACCGGCGCGGCGCTGGCTGAAAAACAGAATATACCGGAACGTTTTTTGTTGAAAATCATGCGCAGTCTCACCAAGGCCGGCATCATGAAATCTTACCGTGGTGTCGAAGGCGGCTTCGCCCTGCAGCGGGCTCCTAAAGATATCACTCTCTTTGATATCATCGATGCCGTCGAAGGGCAGACAGAGTTACAGCGCTGCCTTCACGATATCGGATCGTGCAGCCGCGGCTGCAGCGGCATGTGTTCTATTTACGCTGCTTTTGCCGACATCCAGCGTGACCTGGCGGCCCGCCTGAAGTCCATCAACTTCGAGACACTGGCCAAACAAGAGGCTAATCTCCGCATGGTCCATGAAGCAGAAGCGCAGCTGAATGAAAAGAAAACAGCTGCGGATAAGTAAGTCTGTAGTTCATAGTTTGTAGAAGAGGGCTTTAAATTTAAAAACCTCCGCTAGCCACTAAAAAGGGCTTGTCACCGACGACAAGCCCTTTTTTTTATGCCCAAAATATTGTAAAATAAGGATACCTATTTTATTTTTATTCTCGTTGTGTGGAGTGAAGCCCTATGTACCTACCCCTTCAAGGTTTCATCAGCAGCTTCCGGCTGCTCGATATATTGGATATTCTGCTCGTTGCTTTTGTCCTCTATAAATTGTTCATCCTCATCCGCAATACCCGGGCCGTGGCCCTGATCAAGGGCTTGCTGGTCCTGGGCGTGGTCACTGTCGTCAGCAAGGTCCTCGACCTGCACGTCATCAACTGGATGCTGCAGCAGGGGATGACGGTCATACTCGTCGCCCTGCCTGTCGTCTTCCAGCCGGAATTGCGGCGGGCCCTGGAGCAAATCGGCCGGGGCCGTTTCTTTCGGTCCGGTCAGGTCATCAGCATGGAAGAACTGGAACGGCTCATCGATGAAATCGTGGCTATCAGTGAATCCCTGTCGAAGACCCATACGGGGGCGCTCATCGTCTTTGAACGCGAAGTAGGCCTCAATGACTACATCGACACGGGTATCGCCATCGACGGTCTGGTGTCTCGGGAACTGTTGGGGAATATATTCATTCCCAACACGCCCCTCCACGATGGCGCCGTCATCATCCGGGAAAACCGGATCATGGCTGCCGGCTGCCTGCTGCCGCTGACGTCGGACCGGTCGCTGTCCACGGAATTGGGGACGCGTCACCGGGCGGCTATCGGCATCAGCGAACTGGCCGATGCTGTTGTCGTCGTCGTCAGTGAAGAAACGGGCTCCATTTCTTATACTTATGGCGGCCATATTTATCGCCACCTCGACGGCAATGCCTTGCGCAATGTCCTGAAGACGTTCTTGAACCGGACGCCACAGGGCTTGGCCAATATTTTTAAATGGAGGCCTTAGCTTATGAACAAGATTGATAAAAAATGGCAGCTCAAAATCATCTGCCTTCTCCTGGCTATCGTCTTGTGGTTCGTCATCATCAACGAACAGAATCCGCTCAGTGAGGGCAGTTATACGGTACCGATTACCGTAGAGAATCTCGACTCCCAGTATATTACGTCTAACGTGCCCAAGACGGTCTATGTCCGCCTGTCAGGGCCGCGCAATACGATCATCAACGTCGGCCCATCGGATATCAAGGCCTATATCGACTTGTCCAGCGTCCAGGAAGGGGAGGTAGAAGTCCCGGTTCACATCGAGATCCCCAGCGGGACAGAGCTGAAGAAACAGAGCATGACGTCGACGAAAATCACTGTTGATGTCTATACGGTCAAAGAATTCAAATTGACACCTCATGTTGTCGGTAAACTGGATGACAAGGATTTCATCAGCGATTTGAAAATCGTACCGGAAAAAGTTGTCGTCAGCGGGGCGCGCCGCCTCATCCAGCAGGTCAGCCAGGCTGTTGTGGACATTCCGGTCAATCAGCGTAATGGTGATTTTGCGATTATGGCGCCGATTCACTTGTATCAAGCTGATGGTACGCCTGTCGAAGGGCTGGAAATGACGCCCTGGCAGAGTAATGTCAAAGTGTCCATTGCCCATGATGCCACGGCCAAGACGGTACCCCTTAACCTGAACGTCACGGGGCAGACGGCTTGGAAGACCGTCACGGTCCAGCCGATGTCGGTCCAGGTCCGCGGCGAAGCCGATACGCTGAAGAATATCAGCTCCATTGATTTGCCAGATATCGACGTAGAAAACATGGCGGAGGAAAAGACCTGGAAAGTGCTGATTCCGCCTATTGATGGCGTCGTCATAGATCCTGATGAAGTCGATGCCACCCTGCATATTAATAAAGATGAGTAGAAAGGGAGAAGATTGTGCTTAGAGTATTGAATATCCGCACGGCTGTGCCTATGAAAAAGCCTTTGGAAGCGTTAGTCGCCAAAAAGCTCCGCTGCAGCCGCAGCGATATTTCCCGCCTTATCATTGTCCGCCGGTCCATCGATGCCCGGCGGAAGCCGCGGATTTATTTCGTCTTTACTGTCGATGTGGAATTCGCTGACGAAAGCCGTGTTTGGAAGCGATGCCGTGATAATAAGGATGTCCGCCAGCTGGCTGAGACGCCGGCACCGGATATCCGTCCCGGTACGCAGTCCCTGGCTCACCGGCCCATCGTCATCGGAACCGGGCCGTCAGGCCTGGCTGCCGCCCTGGCCCTGGCCGAGCACGGCTACGCGCCCATCGTCTTTGAACGGGGCTGCGACGTCGATACCCGCACGAAAGATGTCGAGAATTTTTGGCGCGGCGGTCCCTTTAAAACCTCGTCGAACGTCCAGTTCGGTGAAGGAGGGGCCGGGACCTTTTCCGATGGGAAGTTGACGACTCGCGTCAATCATCCGCTGCTGCGGCGTATCTTGCAGACCTTTGTCGATGCCGGCGCGCCGGAAGATATTTTGTATGCCTATAATCCCCACGTCGGGACCGATGTCCTGCGCCGCGTTGTCAAGAATATGCGCCATACCATCGAGGCACATGGTGGGGAAGTCCATTTTTCCAGCTGCGTTACGGCGATTCATCGCGACGATAAAGGCTGCATTACTTCTGTGACCGTCAATGACCGCGATGAATACCCGGCAGAGCTGGTCGTCATGGGTATCGGACACAGTGCCCGCGATACGTATTATATGCTTCATGACCAGGGCATTACCCTGGAAAAGAAGCCTTTTGCCGTCGGCGTGCGTATCGAACACTCCCAGGATGTCATCGACAGGGCTCAATATGGCTGCCCGGCAGCGGATCTCGGCCTGGAACCGGCGGATTACGCTTTGGTCTATCACAGCCCGGAAGGGCGGTCTTGCTATTCTTTCTGCATGTGTCCTGGCGGCGTCGTCGTCAGTGCGGCTTCGGAAGAAGGGCGGGTCGTCACTAACGGCATGAGCCTGTACCGCCGTGACAGCGGCATCGCCAACAGCGCTGTCGTCGTCAACGTCACGGCCGACGACATGGGCGGCGATAGTCCCCTGGCGGGCATCGAATTCCAACGCCGCTATGAAGCCCTGGCCTATCAGGCTGGCGGCAGCAATTATCATGCGCCAGCCCAGACGGTCGGTTCTTTCCTCGGCCGCCCCGGTGCACCGCAGGAAGGACCTATCCATTCTTATCGGCCTGGCGTGACCTGGACGGACCTGCATGATGTCCTGCCGGGCTTCGTCACGACGACGCTGGAACAGGCCCTGCCTTATTTTGGGCGGCGGATCCATGGTTTTGATGATGACGATGTCGTCATGACCGGCGTCGAGACCCGGACCAGTGCCCCAGTACGCATCGTCCGCGGCGAAGACCGCATAGCCCTGGGGGCATCGGGTCTCTATCCCATTGGCGAAGGGGCCGGTTATGCTGGCGGCATTATGAGTGCTTTTTTGGATGGCCTGGAAACGGCGATTGAAATCATCCGTAAATATCAACCTTTGGAGGTAAAGTAAATGGCTAGATTGTTTGGAACTGATGGAGTACGAGGTATTGCCAATGATTCGTTGACACCGGAATTGGCATATCATTTGGGCAGGGCAGCTGCCTACATTTTTGGGCAGAACAAAGAACACCCGACCTTTCTCATCGGTCGGGATACCCGCCGTTCCGGCACTATGCTGGCAGATATCCTGGCCGCCGGTATCGCTTCGGCTGGTGGTGACTGCTACATGGTAGGCGTCATTCCGACTCCGGCCATTGCCTACCTGACACGGACCCATCATATGGATGCCGGCGTCATGATTTCGGCGTCGCACAATCCTTTTGAATATAACGGCATCAAATTCTTCGATGGTTTTGGCTATAAGCTGCCTGATGAAACGGAAGACAAAATCGAAGAATGTATGCTCAAAGATGAACGGGCTGCCCTTCAGAGCCGTCCGACCGGGGCCGCTATCGGTACGATTTCGACGTGGACCGATTTACAGCAGGAATATGCCGATTTCATCTGCAAATCGACGGATATCGACTTGTCGGGCCTGAAGGTCGTCCATGACGGGGCCAATGGCTCTGCTTCGGTCTTGGGGCCGGAAATCCTCAAACGCCTCGGTGCAGAAGTCATTGCTATCCATCATGAACCGAACGGCATCAATATCAACGACCATTGCGGTTCTACCCATTTGGAAAGCTTAAAAGAAACGGTTCTCAAATACGGGGCCGACGTAGGGATTGCCAACGACGGTGATGCCGACCGCTGCCTGGCTGTTGATGAAAAAGGCCAGGAAATGGACGGCGACCAGATTATGCTCCTCTGTGCCTTGAAATTGAAGGCCGAAGGCCGGCTCAAACAGAATACCGTCGTCGGCACAGTCATGAGCAACATCGGCTTCCACAAGGCCTTGAAGGAAATGGGCTGCCATTCAGAAATTACGGCCGTCGGCGACCGCTATGTCCTGGAAAAGATGCGCAAAGACGGCTATTCCCTCGGCGGCGAACAGTCGGGCCATATCATCTTCCTCGACTACAATACGACCGGTGACGGGTTGCTTACGGCGGTCCAGCTGCTGAGCATCATGAAGCAGCAGAAGAAGCCCTTGTCGGAACTGGCAGGCCTCATGACGCGCTACCCGCAGATTTTGAAAAACGTTCGCGTTCAGACAAAATCGGGATGGGAAGACAATAACCTCATCATGGCTGCTATTTCGGCTGGCGAAGAAGAATTGGGCGATGAAGGCCGTATCCTTGTCCGCCCGTCGGGGACAGAACCTTTGATCCGCGTCATGGCAGAAGGCCCGGACCTGGACCAGCTCGAACGTATCGTCGATGACATTGCCGTCGTCGTCGAACACGAAATGGGCCCGTCCAAGTAGGTATTGACAAAACCTTGCAAATATATTAAAGTGTGGGAATGGAGTTCCTGGAACTCCGTTCCTGCACTTTTTTTATGCAGGCGTCTGGAAATCCTTGACGATATAATGGATAGCGCTAGTGCCTGATGGATTCAGGCAGACGAGGTAGAGAAGTATCGAAATAGTCAGCGGATGTCTCTCGGCAGCTTCAGCCGTTATATGGCGGAAAAACACGATGGTAACGTCGTCGACAAGTTCGTCATAAGAAGGAACATTTTCATATCAGGAGGATATAACTATGTGTGGTATTGTAGGTTACATCGGAGACAGAGAAGCAGCAGATTTTTTGATGGATGGACTGGCAAAGCTGGAGTATCGTGGTTATGACTCGGCCGGTATCGCCGTCTATCATGACGGTGCCATTGCTGTCCGCAAAAAAGCAGGCCGTCTGGTCAATCTTGCTGAAGAAGTCAAGGCTCATCCTGTCGTAGGTACCCTCGGCATCGGTCATACCCGCTGGGCGACGCACGGCGGTCCGTCGGACGTCAACGCCCATCCCCATACGGATGAAAAGGGGAACTTCGCCATCGTCCACAACGGCATCATCGAAAACTACATGGAATTGAAGGAAGAACTCCTCCAGAAAGGGTATCACTTCAAGTCGGAAACGGATACGGAAGTCGTCGCTCACTTGTGCGCCGACATGTATGATGGAGACTTCACCAGCACGGTACGCAAGGTCCTGGCCCGTCTGCGCGGTTCCTATTCGCTGGTCTTCATGTGCAAGTTTGAACCGGATAAGATCATTTGCAGCAAGAAAGATAATCCCCTCATCGTCGGCCTCGGCCAGGGGGAAAACTACATTGCCTCGGATATCCCGGCCATCCTCAGCTATACTCGTAAGACATACATCATGAATGATGGGGAAATCGCCATCGTCATGAAGGACAATGTCTGGGTCACGGACCTCGAAGGCAAGCCCATTTCCAAGAAAGTCTTTGAAGTCAACTGGGATGCTGAAGCAGCTGAAAAAGGCGGCTTTGAACACTTCATGCTCAAGGAAATCTATGAACAGCCGAAGGCTATCAAAGATACCATGAGCTGCCGCATCACCAAAGATGGCAAGCATGTCCATTTTGAAGAACTGAACTGGACGCCGGAAGATGTCAAATCGATTGGCAAGATTTTGATTACTGCCTGCGGTACGGCCTACCATGCCGGCCTTTTGGCCAAGTATTTCATTGAAAAACTGGCCCGCATTCCTGTCGAAGTCGATATCGCTTCGGAATACCGTTACCGCGATCCTTTGACGGACAGCAAGACCCTTTGCATCGTCATCAGCCAGTCTGGGGAAACCATCGATACCCTGGCAGCCCTGAAAGAAGCTAAACGCCGCGGCGCCCGTTCTCTGGCCGTCACCAACGTCGTCGGCTCGTCTATTTCCCGTGAAGCCGACCAGGTCGCTTATACCTGGGCTGGTCCGGAAATCGCCGTCGCTTCGACCAAGGCTTATACGACACAGCTGGTCACGCTCCTGCTCTTGTCCCTGTACATGGGCCGCTTGAACGGGAACCTGCCTGTAGAACGGGAAGACAAGATCCTGGCTGATTTAATGAAACTGCCGAATCAGTGCCAGGCCATCTTCGACCAGGTCGACTTCATCAAAGGTCTCTGCGATGCCTTCAAAGACAAAGAAGACGTCTTCTTCATCGGCCGTTCCATGGACTACGGCCTGGCTATGGAAGGTGCCCTGAAATTGAAGGAAATCTCCTATATCCATGCTGAATCCTATGCCGGCGGCGAACTGAAACACGGCACACTGTCCCTCATCGAAGCCGGTGTCCCTGTCATCGCACTGGCTACCCAGCTGGAAGTCGAAGAAAAGATGATCAGCAACATCAAGGAAGTCAAAGCCCGCGATGCCTATGTCGTCGGCGTCGTCCAGGATGGCGATACGGAAGTCGGAAAGACCGTCGATGATTTGATTAAAGTTCCGGCATCGGACGATTTCGTCGTTCCTATCCTGGCTATCATCCCCTTGCAGCTCCTGGCTTACTATATTGCCGTCAGCCGCGGCAACGACGTAGATAAACCGCGTAACCTGGCTAAGAGCGTTACTGTAGAGTAAAAGCCGTTGTTCGTTCGTAGTTCATCGTTCATCAGCGGGCAGCCAGCTGCTAGCCACGAGCCACGAGCCACTAGCCACTAGCTGCTAACCACTAGCTGCTAACCCCTAACCCCTTAAAAGGCGCTGTCGCACGAAGGCTTCTGCCATCATGCGATGCCCCGTTTACTTTATAGTTTGTAGCACAGAGTTTGTAGTTTGCAGAGAAAAGCTTTAAATTTAAACCCATCCGCTAACAACTAACAACTAGCCACTAACAACTTAAAAGGAGCTGTCGCAATGCGACAGCTCCTTTTTTTGTCCTGGTTATTCTCCGTTCGGCAGAATAATATCTCCTTTCGTCATGGAAAAAGGGCGGCTGGCTTCGTTTTGTCGTATACTATACTTAACAAAATGACAGTGATGATTGCATATAGATGTGAGGTGTTGTCTTATGTCGCGCTTTATCAATAATTTGAAACGCCGTGTTGCCAAGGAACAGAAGAAAATCGTCCTGCCGGAATCGGAAAGCCGCCGCGTCCTGCAGGCTGCCGAACGGGTCCAGGCCGAAGGCTTTGCCCGGCCCATCCTCATCGGCCGTCCCCAGAGTATCGTCGAAGTCGCTTCGGAATACCAGATCGATATGGATGGCATTGAAATCATCGATCCTGAAACGTACCCGATGATGGACAAGTTCTGCGAATATTATGCTAAAAGGCGGGCCAAGAAGGGGATGAGTCTGGAAGAAGCCCGGAAAGTCTTGTCGGAAAATTATATTTTCTTTGCAGCCTGCCTGGTCGCCTTCGATATTGCCGACGGCATGGTCGCTGGTGCTGTGGCTACGTCGTCGGAAGTCATCCGGGCGGCCCTGCAGGTCATCGGCCCTCATCCCGGCCTGTCGACGGTCAGCAGTTCTTTCATTATGATTACCGATAAGCCTCAGTTCGGCGATGACGGTATCTTCGTCGTCGGTGACTGTAGTGTCGTCATCGAGCCGACGCCGCAGCAGCTGGCCGATATTGCCGTCAGTTGTGTCGAACGGGCCCGCCGGACGGCGCAGATGCTTGATCCGAAAGTGGCGTTCTTATCGTATTCGACCATGGGCAGCGGTGCTGGCGAAGAAGTCGACCGCGTCCGCGAGGCCGTCCGCCTGTTGCGGGATCGCAACGTCGATTTTGAATTCGACGGCGAAATGCAGGCCGATGCCGCGCTGGTGCCGCGCATTGCCCGCCAGAAAGCGCCGGGATCGACCGTAGCCGGTCAGGCCAATGTCCTCATTTTCCCGAACCTTGTTTCCGGCAACATCTGCTATAAAGTATTGGAACACCTGGCCGGGGCTACGGCCTTGGGGCCGCTCCTCCAGGGCCTGGCCAAGCCGGTCATGGATTTGTCCCGCGGCTGTACGCCGGAAGATATTACCGACGTCATCGCCATCTGCTGCAGCGATGCCATTTACATGCAGGCTGAAAAGAAACGCGATATTGCCTTTACCAGCCGCTTTGAAAAGCTCGACCGCCGCGTAGCCGTCGAGAACCGCAATATTTCTATCCAGTTCGACCCGGAAAAATGCAAGAACTGTACTCTCTGCCGCCGGCGTTGTGCCGATGTCATGTCCATGACCGGTTATTATTCTCTGGAAAGTACCGGCGACGTTCCCATCTGCGTCCACTGCGGCCAGTGTTCCCTGACCTGCATGTTCGGGGCGACGACGACGGTATCTCAGCGTGATGCCATCCAAAAGGCCATAGACGATCCCAAGAAAGTCGTCATCTTCCAGACGGCACCGGCTGTCCGCGTCGCCCTTGGCGATGAATTCGGCCTGCCCTTCGGCTCTGTCGTTCAGGGCAAGATGATTGCCGCCCTGCGGGCCCTCGGAGGGGATTATGTCTTCGATACCAATTTCGGTGCCGATTTGACCATTATGGAAGAAGCATCGGAACTCTTGTACCGCATGCATAACAAGAAAGAACTCCTGCCGCAGTTCACCAGCTGCTGTCCGTCGTGGGTCGAATTTACGGAAATATTCTTCCCCGAACTGATTCCTCATCTGTCGACGGCCAAGAGCCCTATCAGTATGCTCAGTCCTATGATTAAGACGTATTTTGCCAAACGCATGAAAATCGACCCGGCAGACATCGTGACGGTCTGTGTTACGCCGTGTACGTCGAAGAAGGCGGAAATCGCCCGGCCGGAACGGAATGCTGCCGGCCGTTACTGGAAGAAACCGGAAATCCGCGATACCGACTACTGTATTACGACACGGGAATTGGCGAAATGGATCAAAGATGCCCAAATCGACTTCAACAACCTGAAAGATTCGGATTACGACCCCATCTTCGGTCAGTCCTCCGGCGGCGGTACGATTTTTGGCAACAGCGGCGGCGTCATGGAATCGGCCCTGCGGACGCTGGTCTATTTGCAGACGGGCAAACCGGCTGATGAAGAATTCCTCCATTTTGAAGAAGTCCGCGGCTTGGAAGGCGTCAAGGAAGCGGCCCTGACTCTGGACAACGACATCATCCGCGTCGTCGCCATCAGCGGCCTGGCCAATGCCCGGCGCTTCATCAACCTCATGGAAGAAAAACATTCGTGGAAGAAATACGCCTTCATCGAAGTTATGGCCTGCCCGGGCGGCTGCATCGGCGGCGGTGGCCAGCCGAGGACGAAACTGCCACAGGAAATACCGGCCAAACGCGCCCGCATCGAATCGCTCTACGGATTGGATGCACTGAACCAAATCCGTGCCAGCTGGGAAAACCCGGAAATCCAGACACTGTATACCAAGTTCCTGGGCGAACCGCTCAGCGACCTGTCCGAATCCCTACTGCATACGCAGTATATCAACAAGCATTACATGCTGGGCAAAGAAGATAAAGTACAGCCGGAGGTTAGCCATTGACGTGATTAGTGGCTCGTGACTTCGTAGGGGCCGTCCCAGAGGGCGGCCCGCCTCTCCTGTTAGGAGAGGTGGCCCGAAGGGCCGGAGAGGTTAAACCTCTCCGTCAGCTACAGCTGACTGCTCCCCTATAATGGGAGCCATTATACGAACTGCTGACTGCTAAAAAAGGCGCTGTCGCACGAAGGTTTCTGCCATCATGTGATGCCCCGTTTACTTTATAGTTTGTAGCACAGAGTTTGTAGTTTGCAGAGAAAA
>CABQJB010000057.1 GCA_902464195.1 uncultured Megasphaera sp. | reverse complement strand
CCTTGTAACTAAAGAGTTTGGTCCCGTATTCGCGTTCTAAATAGCGAATATGCTGAGAAACGGCAGGCTGTGTGATGTGCAGTTCCGCAGCAGCCCGGGTATAGTTCATGTGACGGCAAACGCACAAAAATGTATGGATACGAAAATCTAACATAGCACCCTTTCCTTTCTTTGCGTTTTCCATAAGATAATTTTATGATATTTCAAAATTTTTATCAAGAAAAAAGTGGGCATTTTATGTATACACATGGGACGACTTCGCTCCCATCGATTTCGATGCCGGCCCGTTTCCGTCCGCTTGTAGTAGACGAGGCCCTCATGGTATAATAAGGATAAACGATTAACTCATCAAATACAAGAAAGGATGAATCATTATGATGAAAAAAATGACGACACTCTGCGCGTCCCTGCTCCTGGCCCTGGGCTGCCTGACAGCCAATGCCATGGATTCCCAGACCCTGGTCAATAATCCCAGCCGTTACCGGGTTATCAGCACCAGCCCGGACGGCATCGTCTATGCCGATATGGATTCCCTCCGGGCCATGCAGACCATGGACTATCCCAACAGCATCGAAAACATGAGCCTGACGCTGTACGTCGAAAAATACGCCGGCATCCGCGACGACCTGGTCTTCCAGATGGGCCAGGAAATCCACCAGATCAACGAATACAAAGCGGCCCTGCACGCCAACAAGCGCGAAGGGACATACGACCTGAAAGCCGATCTGACCAAGGTCTACCGGCCCGATGGAACAGACTATGCCGTCAAGATCGACACGGTCCAGTTCAAAAACGTCCGCGACATGTACACGGCCCTGCATCACTTCGCCGCCCTCACGCCGCAGAAGGATTAGTGGCTCGTGGTTCGTGGCTCGTAGCTAGTGGCTCTCCTTATAGGAGAGCTGTCAGCGAAGTTGACTGAGAGGTTTCTCTATCAACATAGTTTACATAAAAGGGGCTGTCGCATGTGCGACAGCCCCTTTTTGAGTTTTAAGTTTGCAGCAAATGGTAATAAGTTTAAAACCATCCCCTGGCCACTAGCTGCTAACCACCAGCCACTTAAAATAGTTCCCTCCGGCCCGCAGCTATTGTATAATAGAGGCAATGAATCTTTATTATATGAAATGAAGGGGACCTGACATGACGAACGAAAAATATATGAATATGATCCGCAACAATCCCTATGTAATCGACCGCATCGAAAATCCGTCGGAAGAAATGCAGCTCCTGGCTGTCCAGATGAACGGCCTGGCCCTGCAATACATCAAGCATCCTTCCGAAGCCGTCCAGAAAGCCGCCGTCGCCAACACGGCACGGGCCATCCAATTCATCGACCATCCCTCGGAAGACATGCTCCTGCAAGCCGTCCAGTCCGGCTGGAACAACTTGAGCTATATCAAAAATCCGTCACCGGAACTCATCGACGCCGCCCTGGAACAGTCCGGCTGGGCCATCAAATACGTCAAAGACCCGGACGAAGACCTGCAGCTGCGGGCCGTAGAAAAGAATTACGACGCCATCAAATACATCCAGCATCCGACACCGGCCGTCCAGCTGGCTGCCATCCGCGGCAATTACGAAGCCCTGCGCTACATCAAAAAACCGACAGAAGAAGCGAAAGAACTGGCCATCAGCGAAAATGAACAGGCCATCCGCCTCATCCCGGACATCAGCAAAGAAGAATTTCTCCACTTCCTCAGCCGCAACGTCCTGGTCAGCAAATATATGCCTAAGGGCATTTCCCTGACGCCCGATGACTGGCGCAACACCTTCAAGGCCGTCTTGTCCCGGGATGACGTGCCGGAAGACTACGTCCGCAACTTCATTACCTGCAGCGCCGTCGACCTGACGCCGGCTGATAAAGTCCTCCTCGTCGACAATTGCGGCAGCAAGAAGGCCCGCCGCATCACAGTAGATGAAAAATTGACATTGAAATAGGAGCGAAATCATGAACTTTACAGATACTTTCAAAAGCGTAGAATTAGTCCTCAAAGCCGGCGAAGTCCCACTGCTCGTCGGCGAAACGGGTATCGGCAAGACCTCCCTGGCCCGGGAACTGGCTGCCAAGAACGACTGGAGCCTCGTCGGCATCGACGGCAACCTCCTCAAAGAAGGGGAAATCGGCGGCCTGCCTACGGTCGAAGCGGGCACGACGATTTACGCCGTCCACCATAAACTCCGCAAAATCGACGAAGAAATCGCCAAGGGCAAGACAGTCCTCTTATTTATCGACGAAATCAACCGCTGCGACCACGCTGTCCAGCAGGAACTGATGAATCTCATCCTCAACCGTGAAATCAACGGTTACGTCTTATCACCGTCGGTCCACATCATCGCCGCCATGAACCCGGCCGATTCCTACGACTACGAAGTCGTCGAAATGGATGCGGCCCAGCAGAACCGCTTCGTCTGGCTGTATATGGAAGCCGATTACCTGCAGTGGCTCGATTGGGCCTCGACAGCGGGCATCGAAGAAAAAGTCATGGAATTCATTTCCACCTTTCCGGAATACCTGGACAAGACCAACGAAGACGATATCAATGCGACGCCGCGCAGTTACGAACGCATTTCCAAGCTGTACCACATTTATAAACAGGACCCGTCGGCCATCCCGCAGGGCGTCTTCTACAATGTCATCCGCGGCAACGTCGGCAAACTCATCGCCCAGGAATTCGTCCATTTCGTCACGTCCGACGCCCAGCCCCTCATCGCTTATGACGACGTCTTCGGCGGACCGTCCCTGGACCCGGCCCTGTCCAGCCGGATTGCCAGCGAAAGCCACACCCGCCTCTATCTGGCTGCCAAGAATATCCTTAAACAGCTGGAACATGAACTCCGCCTCGACGACAGCCAGGCCCAGGCGCTCCTATCCCGCTTCGTAGCCTTCCTGGCCCTCTACCCGGTCGACCTGCGCCTCGGCGTCATGAAGGACATGAAAGCCGCCAACCCCAAAGTCTATGCCTGCGCTTTGGATAACGACGACTTCATCGACAGCTACTTCGCCGCCTTCCGCTCCCTGCGATAACAGCTTATGGAACAGTCACTGCCCATTGCGGCCAATCTACTCTATCAGCAGGCATCTATCGTAGCCGACGCCGTCCTCGCCGAACAGCGCCGGACAGGGAGCGTCCCGGACGTGCCGGCCGATTTCCAAAAGAAATTCTACGCCTTCCTGGACCGCATCACCGGCCACTTGATGGAAGACAAAGACAATTTCTTCGGCTATTTCCTCTTCCAAATGGTCAAGGAAATCCGCTTCGACATGGCTTCACCGACGGGGACCAACTTCAAGGGGACGCGGTATCACCTCTATTTCAACCCCATGCTGTTCCTGCCCCTGTCGCCGGAACAGATGGAGAGTACCATCAAGCACGAAATCCTCCACGTCGTATCGCTCCACCTCATCCGGGCCAAAGAACTGCGGCAGCAATACAGCAAGCTGGCCGTCAATCTGGCCATGGACGTCGTCGTCAACACCTACCTCGACCACCTGCCGCCCTTCTCGACGACCCTGGAATGGGTGAACATGAACTATTCCCTGCTACTAAAGCCCTTTGAAAGCCTGGAATACTACGTCGATAAGATTCAAGGCGCCCTGGACCTGCGAACCGACAAGAAGGACCTGCCCGAATCGGACAGCGATTCCGACGAATCCATCGCCGTGTCCTACGACCCGGCCAAGACCCATGATTTATGGGACGAAGGCGATGACATCGACGAAGAGACGCTGCGCAAATTCACAGAAAAATACATCGACGCGTCGTGCAAGGGCGAACTGTCGAATTATCTGGAAAGCATGATTGCAGCCCTGAAAGACACCCAGGAAGACCTGCCCTGGCACTGGTACCTGAAGAAGCTCGTCGGCTCCGTCACCAGCACCTGGAAAAAGACGACCATGCGCCGCAACCGCCGCCAGCCGGAACGCCTGGACCTGCCAGGCTGCCTGCGCTCCCATACGGTAAAAATCCTCATCGGCCTGGACATCAGCGGCAGCATCACCGACGCCGAATTCCGCCAGGCCATCGGCGAAGTCCTGCACCTGGTCCGCTGCTACAACCATGAAATCATCGTCGCCGAATGTGACGACGAAATCCGCCGTACCTACCGCATCCGCACTATGGACGACGTCCGCGGCCGCCTGGACATCCGCGGCGGCACAGCCTACTCCCCGGTCTTCGCCTACGCCAATACACAGCGCGTCGACCTCGTCGTCTACTTCACTGACGGCAAAGGCGAAGAAAAACTTCAGACACCGCCCAAAGGCTACAAAGTCCTCTGGGTCCTCTCGGGAAAAGGAGACAAACTCTCCCTGAAAAAGCCCTTCGGCCTGGTCAAACGCCTGACCAAGCTTCCGGAATACGACCCATCCCTCGACTTCGACGACGTAGAAAAAGGCGGCTTCTCCATGAACCACCAGGAAGGGATCAGTATGCCGTGAGTAAAAAGGCGCTGTCGCATGAAGACAGCGCCTTTTGGCGTTTATGATGGATTCGGTTAAAATAATTTTTCGTAGAGATAACGGATATCGTCCAGGGACAATTCCTTGCAGTTGTTGACTAAGAGACGGGTCTGCTGGCTTCCGGCTTTTACCAGGAAATCGAGGTCTTCTTTTTTGACGCCGAATTCGTCGAGTTTCGTCGGGATATGGACTTTGGCGACGACATCTTTGATTTCAGAAATGATATAATCGGCTTTGCTGTCTGCTGTTTCTGCATATTTTTCAGGATAGACGGCATCGCAGAGAGCGGCCAGCCGTTCTGTGCAGGCATCTTTGTTGAATTCCATGACATGCGCAATCAGGATAGCATTGGAAACACCATGGGCAATGTGGTATTTGCCGCCTAACGGATAGGAGAGGGCATGGACAGCGGTCGTACCGGAACCGGTAATGGCAACACCACCGTAAAAAGCGCCGATGAGCATTTCCGTCTTGGCATCCATATTATCGCCATCCGCATAGGCTTCACGGATGTTATGGAAAATCTTCTTGGCCCCTTCAATCGCATAGGTATCGCTGAGAATCGTCGCCTTGTTTGACGTAAAACATTCGACGACGTGAGCCAGGGCATCGACGCCAGTGGCAGCCAGGACTTTTGGCGGCAAATGGCGGATCATTTCGGCGTCGAGGATGACATAGTCCGGAATCATGCAATTATTGACGATGCCTTGTTTAGACTGTTCTTCCGGGATGGCGACAATGGAATTGCAGGTTGCTTCCGAACCGGTTCCGCAAGTCGTCGGGATCATCAGGGATTTGATATATTTCTTGGCAATCGTCGGATCTTTCAGCAAGTCACGGACGCCATAGTCGGCACCGATGACGATGCTGGCCAGCTTAGCCGCATCCATGACGCTGCCGCCGCCTACGCCGATGACCAAGTCGATGTTGGCAACGCGTACTTCATCGATGACGCGTTCCACATCCTGATAGGAAGGTTCCGAAGCCAAATCGTCGATGACCGTCAATTTCACAGCCGAGCAGATTTCTTCGACCCGTTTCGTAAGGCCCGCTCCTCGGACTGCCTTATCGGTAAACAGCAAGACGGACTGTGCCTTTTCCCGCTGCAATACTTCATTGATTTTTTCTACACTACCAGGGCCGGCATAAACCACGCCCGGAATGGTCAACTGACATTGTTTCATAGTATAAAAGCCTCCTTAGTGATTCCCTTTAATCCATTCTTCCGTCAGGCAAACATATTTTATCGTCTGCCGATAATACGTATAGGTTACATGAATCTTGCCATCTTTCCCCTGCTTAATCGACGGATAAGACAGTTCACGATTCTTCTTTTCGACGGAATTATTGCTCAGGCAGCTGCCATCGCCTTCCTGGATATTCCGGATATAGGGCCAGGTCTTGCCGCCATCTTCCGAAATAGCTACGGTCATCGGCGCCCGCGGGATACCCCAGACCGCTTTGCGCCCTTTCGGATCCTGGGGAACATCCGATAAGACCCGGCGTTCTTCATCAGTGACGACATCGTCTTCAATTTCATCATACAAGGAAGCACGGCGCTGTTCGCTGTCATCGGCATTGATATTATTGAATACCATGACCAGCTTGCCGTCATTCAAAGAAGCAGCCTGAATTGATGAATTATTGTTGGGCAGCGATAAGGCCTGCGGTTCCGTCCAGTTGATTCCATCTTTCGATTCGCTGCGATAGATGTGATCGGCCCAGCGGCTGCGGTACAGCGCCACATAGGTTCCATCAGGCAACACATTGATGCACATATGGACACAGCCGACACTGCTCGGGACCGTCACTTCTTCCCAAGTTTTGCCTTTATCATGAGATACTTTGACAGCCGACGTATCATGATCGCCTACCCATTTTTCGCCAGGCTGGACGGCGCATCGGAAAATCGGTAATACCCAGTCACCATTGGGGAGCACCGTAATAGGCTGGCGGATAAACGTCCCCGGTTCTTCAATCAACGGTTTGATTTCAGACCACGTATAGCCTTTGTCCTTGGACTGACGATAACGGACGAAGGCCGTATCCTGATTCCCTGCTTTCTGAGCCGTATACAAGAGCCACAGAATACCATCGGGGTCTTCAAATAAAACCGGATTCTGTTCTGACCGGGTCGTATCAAAAGACAACTGCATCGGTTTCGACCAGGACGATTCGCCGCGATTCAAGCGCGACAGGAAGACAGAAATGTCACTGACCCCTTCCTGGGTCCCTGAAAACCAGACACATAATAAATCGCCATTGGAAAGTTCCAATAAATTCGACGCATGGTTCTGTGGATTTTCAGAAGGAATAAAAGCCTCCTGATAACCAGCTTGTTTATTTTCTCGAATGATTCCATCAAATGTAGTTTCCATATGCTCCTCCTATGGCTGCTGCAATGAATCGACAGCGACCTTGACCAATATCTTCTTAACCGGAACTGGTGTATTTTCCGGATTGCAATTCGCCCGATGTACATCCCAGGGATAGCAGATGACAAAGGTTCCCGGTGTCAGTGTCACAAAAACTTCATCTTCAATCGTATTATATTTCATAAAATCTTTAGAGGCCAATGCATCCTCTTTGACGGTACCGGCCGTTTCTACGCGGCCGATACCGATTTTTTCACGTCCCGAAAGGATATACTGGATGTCGATATACTTTTCATGCCGTTCAGCCGCCCGCTGGGAAACAGGTTCGGTCATATAGGCTGAAGCTTTGGCAAAAATCGCATCGCCTTCTATGGGATAAATAGTTCCAGGCTGTAATTCATCCAGATTGGCAGATAATAAATATTGTATGCCTTTTTGAATCGCCGCCGGATATAATAACATTTCGTTTTGAATCGTATGAGTAGTTCCGACAATCATAGGTCAATCTCCTTATTTACTTGTTAGCACGGGCTGTCGCTTCATCTGTTTGTGCGACCTGGCTCTCAGTTTCTGTTGCAGCCGGTACGACATCGATGGGCCCCGATCCGCCAGTCAAGACTTTTTCAAAGAACATGACCACAGCCGGTACAATCAACGCGATATAGATGTTGTCAATGCCGAAGGGATTATCCAGGATATACCATACGGCTGTACCGACGGCCGATACGATAAGGCCGACGTTGGCACCGCGCGTGCTGTTAAAGAAGGGGAGATAGAAGCCCAGGACAGCGACGACGGAAATGGTCAGGCGCAAGGCCCGCGTAAAGAAGGAAAGTTTCAGGATTTCCGGAACGCCGAAGACGAAGAGCAGCGGCAGGAAGCCGATGACAATCGAAATATAGCGCGTCATCTTTAACTGTTTTTCCGGAGCCGGTTTAAATTTCGGGACGTAGAAGTCGGCTACGACGAGGGATGCAATCCCCAAGGCGACGGTACTGACACTGACGAATACAGCGGCGACGATGGACGTCGTAACAATGGCCGACAAGAACAGCGGCATATGCTGGATGAAGACAGGCAGGGCGTACAAAGCCTGCATATCCGGATACAAGAAGCGGGCGCAGACGCCGATGCCGGCCAGAATCAAACCGAGGGGCAGGCAAAGAATGACCGAGTAGAGGCAGGCCTTCTGTGCTTCATGGGCACTCTTCGTGGAAGAAATAGCCTGCATGACGAACTGTGTAGAGAAGATAGAACCAGACGTGGCAATAATCCAGGCAAAGACGGTATTAGCTCCTACATGACCGTCCCAAGTGAAATAGAAATCCGGAAGATCGTCGACAATGGGCTGAATCCCGCCGGTCAGCGATAAGGCTACGGCAATGACGATGATGACGCCAAGGTACTTCATAAAGGCATGGATGACAGTAACATAAGCGACGCCTTTCATCCCGCCCAAAACATAGTAGAAGGTACTGACCACAGCGATGATGAGCATAGCCATGGGAATGTTGACATGCATAATGCGCGTCAAGGCAGCTGCCCCGCTGATATAGTTACCGACATTGACCAGCAGCAAGGCGGCAATCATGATGACCGAAACGATGAGCTGTGTCGAATGACCGTATTTCTGGGCAATCGCACCAGAAATCGTAAACGAACCGGACCGATATAATTTCTTAACGAAGAACAAACCATATAATAGATAACCAACCGCGGCGGCGATGACGGACCATGAAGCGGCCATGCCGTATTTAAAAGCCGATTCGGCTGTACCAACCGTCGATTTCGCACCGATGAATTCTGTCATCAGTAAGACAGCTACGATCAAGGCAGGCATTGTCTTGGCTGCATTCATGAATTCGCCGCTCGTTTTACTGCGCAGCTTGACACTGAGCCAGCTTGTAATGGCAATGTATATAAAGACCATCCCGAGAATGAACGCGGTTTCCCCCGTCGTAAATGTTACAGCTCCCATAAGGGCAGCACCTCCTAATTATGTGCAATTAATTGTACAGTTTAAAAACATCTTCCAGCGCTTTTTTAATAGCCGGATCCGTGCAGTTCGACGGCTGGCGAGCCGGTCCTACGTGATAGCCGCGCATGTTGACAGCTAATTTGACGACCGAATTCGGGTTGCCCATCTGCATGACATTGCGGAAAGCTCTGATTTTCTTCTGCGATTCATTGGCCTTTTCGATGTTGCCTTCTTTCCAGTAGTTATAGATGCTGACCATCAATTCCGGGAAGACATTGGAGCAGCCCGAAATGGCACCGGTGCCGCCAGCCATGAGGGCCCAGAGGATGAGGGAGTCGCTGCCGGCCAATACGTTAAGGCGGGGATCTGTATTTTCGATGTATTTCAGCATGTTGTCGAAGTTGCCGCTCGAATCTTTGATGCCGATGATGTTTTCATATTTTGCCAGGGTCTTGACGGTTTTCCAGTCAATGGCATTGCCTGTCCGCGCCGGGATGTTGTACAACAAAATCGGCATATCGATAGCTTCGGCAATAGCGCTGTAATGTTCAATCATATCAGCCTGGGAAGCCTTTACAAAATACGGGGTGATGATAGATAAGCAATCGACGCCACCCATCTGCTGAACGGCTTTGGACAGTTCAATCGTTTCTTTCGTCGTAACGCAGCCCGTGCCGGCATAGACGGGGACGCGGCCCTGGACGGCTTCGACGGCAGCTTCGATGATTTCCAGTTTTTCTTTAGCCGAAAACGCATAGAATTCACCATTCGTACCCAGCGGGAAAATCCCATGGACGCCGGCTTGAATCAAATGGTCGATAAAAGCCTGGTATTCCTTTTTGTTGAATTCTTCCGTCTCCGTCAACGCCGTAACAACCGGTGTAATCAAACCTTCTGCTTTAAACATAATGTATCTCGCTCCTTTATGAATATATGTAAAATCTAATGGTCTGCAAATCGTTTTCCTAAATCGACGGCATAGCACATGCTGTCCGCCTTGGCAATGCCCTTGCCGGCAATATCGAAGGCCGTGCCATGATCGACGGATGTCCGGATAATGGGCAGGCCCAGCGTGACATTGACGCCGGAATCAAAGGCCACCATTTTCATGGGGATATGTCCCTGGTCATGGTACATAGCAACGACGATATCGTAGATACCGTTATAAGCTTTCAAGAAGACCGTATCCGGCGGGACAGGCCCATCAACATCAAGGCCTTCCTGCTGTGCTGCCTGGACAGCCGGGATGATTTCATCAATTTCTTCCCGGCCAAAGAGTCCGGCTTCGCCACTGTGGGGATTCAAGCCGGCAACAGCGATTCGCGGCGTTTCGACGCCCAGCTGCTTCATCGCCTTATCGGCCAGATGAACACATTCCAGCACCCTGGCTTTCGTTGCTCTGTCACAGGCTTCCCGCAGGGAACAATGAGTCGATACGTGGACGACAGACATGCGTTCGCTCCAAAGCATCATCGTATAGGATTTCGTCTTCGTCAGGGTGGCGAAGATTTCCGTATGGCCGTCAAAGTTGTGACCGCCTTTATGGAGGGCTTCCTTATTCAAGGGAGCCGTCGTGACGACGCGGATATCGCCTTTCAAAGCATCGGAAATGGCCCTGGCAATATATTGATACGCCGCATCACCGGCAAGGGGCGATACCTGCCCGATTTCAATATCTTTGCCGATAGCCAGGTCGACGACAGAAATAACGTTGATTTTCCCTGGCTGGAAGTCCTGTACCTTTTCAATGCGTACCAGCGGCGTCGTCAGCTGAAGCTGTTGATGATAGTATTGGAGTACATCATAGCTGCCATAAATCAAGACAGATTGCTGATACTCCGGTTTAGCATCTATGGCTTTGAGGGAAATCTCCGGTCCGATACCAGCCGGGTCGCCCATAGTAATGCCTACAAGATTCGATTTCATCACATATCCTCCTATATAACAAAAT
>CABQJB010000056.1 GCA_902464195.1 uncultured Megasphaera sp. | reverse complement strand
CTGCGACCTGCGGCCTGCGACCTGCGGCCTGCGACCTGCGGCCTGCGACCTGCGGTCTGCGAACTGCGACCGACGGCCTTCAAGGGCCGCCTACCAATGCCGGCTCTCTTTCAATGCTGCATATTGAGCCAGGAGGTCCGGCTTTTCCGGGCTTTGATAAGTGTAGTCGGGCATGGCGGCTTTGGCTTTTTCCACGGCTGCTTTGAAGTCGTAGTAGACCTGCCATTTCGATTCGACCAGTTCGTGGCCGGTCTGGCGCAGGAGGAAGGCCGGGTGATACGTCGGCATGATATCGTAGCCGCGCCATGTGAACCACTTGCCGCGGTTGCGCATGATGCTGGCCGCGCGGCCATAGAAATACTGAAAGGCGACTTTGCCCAGGCAGACGATGACCTTCGGCTGGACCAGCTCGATTTCTTTGACTAAATGGATGTCCGCACAGTGACGGCCTTCTTCCAGGGTCGGTGTGCGGTTGTTCTTGGGACGGCACTTGACGATGTTGGTGACGTAGACGTGGTCCCGCGTGAGTCCGACGCTCCACAAGGCCTTGTCGAGGAGCTGCCCCGACGGGCCGACAAGAGGAACGCCGTATTCATCTTCCACACCGCCAGGCCCTTCGCCGACGAACATCAGCGGCGAAGCGCAATCGCCGGAATAGCGTGTCGGTCCGCGGTTGCCTTCGTCCCGTAAGTGACAGGCTGTACAGCTCATGAGTCCTGTCAGCCAATCTTTCATCTTTTTATTTTCTTCCATGATACCCCTTCTTTGTGCCATATTATTGATTTTACTATAACAAGGCGGCCGCTTCTTTTCAAGTCAATGGCAGGCGCTGCGGAAAAATATTTTTTCCTATGGTATAATAAAGTCAAATTGACATGACAACTCAAGAAAGGGGGGAGTGCAGTGAAAATATCACTCATCCAATTTCCTATTGTCCCCGGTGACAGACAGGCCAATTTCGACCAGGTCCGGCGCCGCGTCCAACAGGCAGCCGCTGCTGGTTCGGATATGGCCGTACTGCCCGAATTGTGGGACCTGTCGTTCTATCCGCCTGATGTCTATGATCTGGCTGACGAAGGGGGTCGCCAGGCTCAGGAATTCTTGCAGGACCTGGCTTCGTCCTGTCATATCCAGCTCATCGGCGGTTCCATTGTCCGTCGCCATGACGGGCGCCTGTACAATACAACGTATATCGTCGATGAAGAGGGAAACCGCGTCTCGTCGTATGACAAATGCCATTTGTTCACGCCTGGCGGGGAAGAAAAGGTCTTTACGCCGGGAGACCATTTGAACACGTTTTTCCTGGGCGATATCCCGATGGCATCGATTACCTGTTATGACCTGCGTTTTTGCGAATGGGTCCGCATGGCGGCTCTGGCCGGTGCCAAAATCCTTTTTGTCCCGGCTGCCTGGCCGTATCCCAGACTGGCTCATTGGCAGATACTCAACCGGGCCCGGGCCATTGAGAACCATTTCTTCGTCTCGGCCGTCAACAGCTGCGGTACCTGCGGTGACTATCACTTCTGCGGCCATTCCATGCTCATCGACCCATGGGGCGAAGTGCTGGTCCAAGGCGGCGACGGTGAGGAAATCGTCACTGGCGAAATCGATTTGTCCGTCATCGACGACATCCGCAGCCGCATCAATGTCTTTCGCGACCGGCGGCCCGAATTATACCATTTAGAAGGGAAGCGGTAACATGGAAGGCGTATTGCACGGCTTACAAGGTATTTTTGAAGTTTTATTCATCATTTCCATCGGCTTCATCCTGGCCAGGAAAGGCTGGTTCGGCCCGGATATGAGTGCCGTCTTTACCAAGCTGGTCATGAAAATCAGCCTGCCCTTATACATGCTCTGCCAGCTGGAAAAGGACTTCACCCATGATTCGCTGATACGCATTGCGCCAGACCTGCTTCTGCCTTTTGCGTCGATTCTTTTGGCCTATGCCGTCGGCCGCATGGTGGCCAAAGTCCTGCACATCCGCCGGGACCGGCAGGGCGTCTTCATTACCTGCTTTTTCATTGCCAATACGATTTTCATCGGCCTGCCTGTCAACCTGGCCCTGTTCGGGACGCAGAGCGTGCCGTCGGTCATGCTTTACTACATGGCCAATACGACTATGTTCTGGACCCTCGGCGTCTACCATATCGTCAACGACAGCCTGGGCGGCAAGGGGAATATGCCCTTGTTTTCCCTGCAGACCTTGAAAAAAGTATTTTCGCCGCCCCTCTTGGGCTTTTTAGCCGGCCTGGTCCTGATTATGGCCAATATCAAGCTGCCCGATTTCCTGCTGACGTCGTTTCAATACGTCGGCAATATGGCGACGCCGCTGTCGCTCATGGTCATCGGCATTGAAATGACAGGTATTTCCCTGGCTTCGGTCCGTTGGGACCGGGACATCATCGGTGCCCTCGTCGGCCGCTTCCTGGTCTGTCCGGCTTGTGTCCTGGTGCTCCTGCCTTTCATCCCGGTCACGCCCATGTCGGCTCAGGTCTTTACCATGCAGGCCAGTATGCCGGCCATGACCCAGATGACAGTCGTCGCCAAGTCCGTCGGTGCCGATGTCCGCTATTCGACGGAAGTTAGCTTCATCACCGTCGTCATGGGCATCATTGTTATCCCCTTATATATGTTTATCATTGGATAAAAGGAGTTTTTTTAGAACATGAATACCCTCGAAGATTTGAAAAAGGCCTTGAAGGCTCATGAAGCCCAGGCTTTTAAGCTCAATTATACTATTGCCGACGACCCGGAGTTGTCTGGTGAAGAATACCATGCCTGCCAGCATTACGTGGAATTATGCCGGTCTCTGGGCATGGACGTGGAAGAACAGTTTACCGGCCAGCCGACGGCTTTCCGCGCCGTCGCTCACCGTGCCGATAATCCCGTCTTCAAGATGGCCCTGTTAGCGGAATACGATGCCCTGCCCGGCGTCGGTCATGGCTGCGGCCACTCAGCCAATGGCGCCATGAGCTTCCTGGCGGCTGCGGCCCTGAAGGATTTGAAAGATCTGCCTGTCGACGTCGACCTTATCGGTACGCCGGATGAAGAACTGCGCGGTGGTAAAGTCATCATGTGCGACCAGGGCATCTTCAAGGATTATGACTTCGCCGTCATGGTTCACATTTCGCCGACCAAGACCAATGCCAATTCCCATTTCCTGGCCCTCGACGACTACCGCATTGCTTTCCACGGCCAGACGGCCCATGCCGCCGGTGAACCGTGGAACGGCCGCAATGCCCTGAATGGCGCCATGCTGGCCCTGCATGCTGTCGATATGCTGCGTCAGCACGTCCGGCCGGAAACACGCATCGGCTCGTATATTGTAAACGGCGGGGCCGCTTCCAATGTCGTCCCCGATTACGCCGAAGTCGAATGCTGTATCCGCCACAGCGAACGGGAATATCTCGATACCGTCGTGGCTAAAGTCATGAACTGCTTCAAAGGGGCGGCCATTGCCACGGAAACGACGTATGACGTCACCCAGATGGGCTATAAATTCGATAACATGGTCTGGAATGAAGCGGCGACGAAAGCATCGGAACAGGTCCTCCAGGCTATGGGAATCCCTTACGAAGAACCGAAGGATTGCGGCAGCTCCGACGTCGGCAACGTCAGCCATCAGTGCCCGGCCGTCCACGTCCACCTGGCCTTGGGCGACGTCCCCATGCCGGAACACTCGACGGACATCGCCAATGCCGTCAAAGCCAGGACCATCGAACCGACCATCGTCAAAGGCGCTGAAATCATGGCACGACTGGCCCTCCTCTTTGCCCAGGACACGGCCCTGCGCCAGCAGATGAAAGAAGAGTTTGTAGTACAGAGTTTGTAGTTTGTAGGGGCTCGCACGTGCCTTTTCAGCCTGTCAGGTCATGACTGCAAGGAATGGCAAGACGGCTGCTGAAACGGACCGCTGTAGAGGGCGAGCCCGTTAGGTATATGTGAAATACTTGTAAACCGGATTTGCGTGAACGGGTCGCCCACGTGGCGACCCCTACAGAAAAAGGAGCTGTCGCAATGCGACAGCCCCTTTTTTCACGCTCTATATATTCAGTTTCAGGTATAGCTTAGAAGACACCTTGTGCCAGCATAGCGTCGGCGACGCGTTCGAACCCGGCGATGTTGGCACCGGCTACGAGGTTGTAGCCCAGGCCGTTGCGGGCAGCTGCGTCTTTGCAGTTCTGGTAAATGGTGTTCATGATTTCGTGGAGACGGTCATCGACTTCTTTGGCAGTCCATACCAGGCGTTCGCTGTTCTGGCTCATTTCCAGGGCCGATGTAGCGACACCGCCGGCGTTGACGGCTTTCGACGGAGCGACGATGATGTCTTTCTGGTCGAGTAAGAATTTCAGGGCATCGTTGGTCGTCGGCATATTGGCGACTTCGATGTAGTAGCGGACCTTATTGGCGGCAATCTGTTTGGCCTGTTCCATATGGACGTCGTTCTGCATAGCCGACGGCATGATGATGTCGACTTTGCGGCCCCACGGTTTTTCACCCGGGAAGAATTCGACGCCGAATTTGTCGGCATAGTCCTGGACGCGGTTGCGGCCGCTGTTGCGCATTTCGACGATGTAGTCGATCTTTTCCTGCGTAGCGACGCCGTCCGGGTCATAGATGTAGCCGTCCGGACCGGACAGGGTAACAACTTTAGCACCCAGTTCCGTAGCTTTCTTGCAGATGCCCCAGGTTACGTTGCCGAAGCCGGCAGCGGCGATGGTCTTGCCTTTGATGTCCTGGCCGTCGTCTTTGAGGACGTTTTCCAGGAAGTATACGGCGCCATAGCCCGTAGCTTCCGGACGGATGCGGGAACCGCCAAAGCTGAAGCCTTTGCCCGTGAGGACGCCGTTTTCGAAGCAGCCTTTCAGGCGGCGGTATTCGCCGAAGAGGTAGCCGATTTCACGGCCGCCGACGCCCATGTCCCCGGCCGGTACGTCGACATCAGGACCGATGTAGCGATAGAGGGCCTGCATGTAGCTCTGGCAGAAACGCATGATTTCAGCGTCGGACTTGCCCGTCGGGTCGAAGTCAGCCCCGCCTTTAGCGCCGCCAATAGGCAGGCCGGTCAGTGCGTTCTTGAAAATCTGTTCAAAGCCCAGGAATTTGATGATACCTGAGTATACGTTCTTCTGGAAACGGAGGCCGCCTTTGTAGGGACCGATAGCACCGTTGAACTGGAAGCGGTAGCCCGTGTTGGTGTGGTATTTGCCTGCATCATCCTGCCAGACGACGCGGAATGTGAATTGCCGTTCCGGTTCGACGAGACGATTGAGGAGGTCGAACTTTTCATATTCCGGGTGGCGTTCAACGACGGGGTCCAGGGAGCTGAAGACTTCTTCGACGGTCTGGACGAATTCCGGTTCGTTTGCGTGTTTCGTGCGTACATTTTCAATGACAGATTCCAAATACTTATTCATATGTAATCACCTCATTTGAAATTAATTATACCTAAAACTGATTTCTACAATTACATAATAGCATGTTTTTCCGGCCTTGAAAATACCACAATGAGGAAAAGATTTTTCCATGCTGGAGCCGTATTGCCACTATGTGAAAAGGGACATCAAATTTCAAGGATTTTTATGGCAGAGGATAAACGTTATAGTAAGTTAAAAGGAAGTATTCGTTAAAAATAATTGCAATATGAATCAAAATCATGGTATAAATAGAACTATACTTATTGAGGAAGAAAGGGGAAGACGGCGCTTTTTCTTTTGCTGGAGAAATAATTGTGTACACCAGTTGAACAAATGGAGAGGACGGTGACAAAAATCAGAAAAAGAACCTAGTCACCCTGACAATGATGATATACAATAGAAAGTAAATAGGCCATACAACATATACTATATAAGAAAGAGAGGTACGCAACATGGAAACGTACGATACCTATTCCCCGGAATATTTGCGCTATTTGGAGCTCCTGTCCAAGGAGTACCCCACGCAGGCGGCGACATTCACGGAAATCATCAATCTCCAGGCCATCGTCAACTTGCCGAAAGGGACGGAACACTTCATGAGTGACCTTCACGGCGAATACGAAGCCTTCTATCACATCCTCAACAACTGCTCCGGCGTCATCCGCGAAAAAGTGGAAATGATTTTTTCTGACAAGATGAGCAAGGCCGAACAGGATGACTTGCTGACCCTTATTTATTATCCCAAGGAAAAACTGAATATGCTCTACCGCGAAGGCAAGGTCACCGATGACTGGGCCCGGACGACGCTGGAACGGATGATCGACCTGGCCAAGCTCTTGTCGTCGAAATATACGCGGTCGAAAGTCCGTAAAGCCATGCCGGAAGTCTTCCGCTTCGTCATCGATGAACTCTTGCATGCCCAACCCGATGAAGACCAGAACCAGCTGGTCTACCACATGAAGATCCTCGACACCATCTTGGAAACGGGGAGTACGCGTCAATTCATTTATGCTTTGGCTAATCTCATTAAACGGCTGGCCGTCGACCACCTGCACATCATCGGCGATATCTACGACCGCGGTGCCCATGCCGACAAGATCATGGATACCCTCATGCAGCACCATTCCCTGGACATCCAGTGGGGCAACCACGACGTCCTCTGGATGGGCGCTGCTGCCGGCAATGCCGCCTGCATCGCCAATGTCCTGCGCAATAACATCCGTTACCATAATATGGAAATATTAGAAAGCGGTTATGGCATCAGCCTTCGGCCCTTTGCCCTCTTTGCCTTGCAGACGTATAAAGAGGACGACGGCATCGAGCCCATGGTCAAGGCCATCAACGTCATCGTGGCCAAGCTGGAAGGCCAGACGATTTACCGCCATCCCGACTACAACATGGACGACCGCCTGCTGTTTCACAAGATCGATTGGGAAAAGGGCGTCATCACCCTCAACGGTAAGACGTATGAACTGAAGACGAAGGATTTCCCGACTGTCAATCCTCAGGACCCGTATACGCTGTCGCCGGAAGAACACCAGCTCATGAACGACATCCAGGCCGAATTCACAGAAAGCGAACGCCTGCAGCGCCATATCCGCTTCCTCTACAGTCATGGTTCGTTATACCGCTGCATGAATAATAATCTCTTGTTCCACGGCGGCCTGCCCCTCAACGAAGACGGCAGTTTCAAGGAAATCTATCTCGAAGGCAAGCCGTACAAGGGCAAAGCCTTTATGGATAAGGCCGAACACCTCATCCGCCGGGCTTATGACCAGCGCGATACGGACAGCCTGGACTATATGTGGTATCTCTGGTGCGGATCCGATTCGCCTGTATCCGGCCGTGTCGTCAAGACCTTTGAACGGAGCTATATCATCGACGAAGATACGTGGAAAGAACCGCAGAATGCCTACTACCGCCTGAACCGCGATAAGGAAGAATGCATCAAGATTCTCCATGAATTCGGCATCGACTCGCCTCAGGGCCATATCATCAATGGTCATACGCCGGTCAAGGTCAAGAAGGGCGAAAGCCCTATCCGGGCAGAAGGCAAGGAAATCTGCATCGACGGCGGCTTCTGCAAAGCCTATCAGGGCTCTACGGGCATTGCCGGCTATACGCTCATCTTCAACTCTCATGGCATCCGCATCAAATCTCACTATCCCTTTGAAGATGTCTACCAGGCGCTGATGAACAACGTCGACATCGACTCCGAATCGACACAGGTCGAACTGGAACCGAAGCGCGTCATGATCGGCGATACGGACAATGGCAAGAAACTCCTCCAGATGATCCACGACCTGAAGGCCCTCCTGGAAGCCTATCGCCAAGGCGTCATCCTCGAACGCCGCCCGAACCCGTAGTAGGGGCCGTCCCAAAGGGCGGCCCGCCAAACCCGTAGGGGCCGGTCCCAAAGGGCGGCCCGCCTAGTTAAGGAGGAACTATGAAACGAGAATCGTTAAGCGGACTGTTACTCATTGCCTGTGCGATACTTGCCATGGCCATCTCTAATTCTCCCTTCGGTCCCGTTTATGAACGCTGGCTCCAGGCTCCACTGCCGGCAGGGACGCACATGTCCCTGCTGCACTGGGTCAACGACGCCGTCATGGCCCTGTTCTTCTTCGTCGTCGGTGCCGAAGTGAAGCGGGAATTCCTCTATGGAGAACTGAAGTCCCGGTCGGCGGCAATACTGCCCATGGCTGCGGCCTTAGGCGGCATGCTCGTACCGGCTGCGATTTATGGCTTTTGCAATGCCGGCCTGCCGACGGCTGGCGGCTGGGGCATCCCCATGGCGACGGATATCGCTTTTTCCCTGGGCGTCCTGTCCCTGGCAGCGCCCAAGGCACCGCGCAGCCTCGTCATCTTTTTGACGGCCCTGGCCATCGTCGATGATCTCGGTGGTATCGTTGTCATTGCCATCTTTTATGCCGGTTCCCTCAACCTTCCGGCCCTGACTGGCGGCCTCATCGTCTGGCTGCTGATGCTGGCTGCGTGTCGCCGGAATTGGCAATCGGCCTGGTTTTATGCCGCTGGAGGCATTCTTATCTGGCTGGCTTTCTTCTACGGCGGCATTCATCCTACTATGGCCGGCGTCCTCACGGGCTTCGCCATGCCAGCAGTTTCCGGAAAGGATGGAAGGGAAGGCCTGCTGCTGCGGGCAGAGCACGCCTTGACGCCTGTATCGGCTTTCGTCATCATGCCCGTCTTTGCCCTGGCCAATGCCGGCATCCGCCTCGACCTGAGCGGCCTGGCCGGCTTGGCGTCGGCACCGGGACTGGGCGTATTAGCTGGTCTGGTCCTGGGCAAGCCCATCGGCATCGGCCTGGCCGTCTGGCTGTTGACGGCCCTGAAAAAAGCGCCTCTTCCAGCAGGACTGACGATGAAACACTTTTGGGGCGTCGGCCTCCTGGCCGGTATCGGCTTTACCATGTCCCTGTTCATCGCCGGCCTGGCCTTTCCCGGAAGCTCGGTCCTGATGACGGCTAAGACCGCCATCATCGCCGCGTCCCTTACAGCAGCCATCCTCGGCGGCTTCATCGTGAATCGCGTAAGCCGATAGCTTTCCTGTAATTATCGATAGTAGGGGCTCGCACGTGGCGAGCCCGCCGGGAATATTGGGGGAAAGCCGCAGTTCGCCGGCAGCAGGCCGCAGGCCGCCTCGGATTCAGATGCGGCGGCGACGCCGCGACAGACTCAAAGTGACAACGACGCTTCGGGTTACCCTCAGCGCGTAGCGGGCCGCCTTCCCAGGACGTCCCCTACGGATGCCGCTGCGCGGCGACAAACTTAAAAAACGCCCCACCGGGGCTATCGTAGGGGCCGACCCGGCTAGGGCGGCCCGCTGCGACCAATTGGCCATATACTAAAGGGGCTAATGTGGCATGGTTTTGCGAACGGCGACCTGCGACCGGCACGCCCTATAAAGGGCGCCCACGACCTACGACGAACGGCCCACGATGAACGACATCGCTATCGGCGATGCGTTGCGACCTGCGACCTGCGGTCTGCGAACAGCGGGCGCCCTTCGGCGCCCATCATTGACGTAACCCGTTCATGTCGTTATAATGGAGAGTAACTTATCATTTTTTATACAAAAGGAGCGAATTCGATGAATATCATTGATGAATTGTCTTGGCGCGGTGCCGTCAATCAAATGACAGATGAAGAAGGGTTGCGTAAGCTGACGGAAGAAAAGAGCATTTCCCTCTACTGCGGCGTCGACCCGACGGGCGACAGCATGCATATCGGCCACTTGATCCCGTTCATGATGCTCAAACGCTTTGCCAATGCCGGCCATCATCCCTATGTCGTCATCGGCGGCGGTACCGGCGCTATTGGTGACCCGAGCGGCCGTAAGACGGAACGCCAGCTCCAGACCCTCGATAAAATCAAGGCCAATGCCGAAAAATTGAAGGCCCAGTTCATGCATCTCTTCGGCGATTCGGAAAATATCACCTTCGTCAATAACTATGACTGGCTCAGCCAGATCAGCCTTCTCGATTTCCTCCGCGATTACGGCAAATTGTTCAGCGTCAACATCATGCTCAGCAAGGAAGTCGTTGCCAGCCGTCTGGAAGCGGGCATTTCCTTTACGGAATTCTCCTACCAGATCCTCCAGTCCATCGACTTTGAACACCTCTTTTCCCATAACGACGTCCAGCTGCAGATCGGCGGCGCCGACCAGTGGGGCAACATCACGGCCGGTATCGACACGATCCGCAAGATGCACGGCAGCGATGCCAAAGCCTATGGCTTGACCATTCCCCTTATGCTGAAATCGGACGGCACTAAGTTCGGTAAGACCGCCGGCGGCGCTGTCTGGCTGGATCCCGAAAAGACATCGCCTTTTGAATTCTATCAGTTCTGGCTCAACCAGGACGATGCGGATGTCGTCAAATACTTGAAATACTTCACCTTCCTCAGCAAGGAAGAAATCGACGCCCTGGCCGAATCGGTCGAAAAAGAACCGGAAAAACGCCTGGCCCAGCGCCGCCTGGCTGAAGAAGTCACGACCTTCGTCCACAGTCCGGAAGCCTTGAAGGAAGCCCAGAACATCACAGAAGCCCTGTACCACGGCAGCATCGCCGACCTGTCGGAAAGCGAATTGGAACAGGCCTTTGGCAAAATGCCGACTGTCGACGTTTCCAACGAAGATAAAGATGTCGTCAACTGGCTCGTCGATTCCCAGATTTACAAATCGAAACGCCAGGCCCGTGAAGACATCACTCACGGTGCGGTCACCATCAACGGCGTCAAAGTCACATCTCTTGACGAAATCGTCAAACCCCACAAGAACTCCAACGGTAAGTTCGTCATCGTCCGCAAAGGGAAGAAGAAATACACCCTGGCCCGGGTTCATCAGTAAATGTAAAATTTAGAAAATTGTTAAAATAAAACATTGACAGAAGCGTTTCACTATGCTATAAT
>CABQJB010000055.1 GCA_902464195.1 uncultured Megasphaera sp. | reverse complement strand
AAACTATAAAGTAAACGGGGCCTCGCATGATGACAAAATTCTTCGTGCGACAGCCCCTTTTATAAATTCAACGCGGCCCCATAAACCGATTGCCGTTAAGATGAATCATGTGATCTGGTTCATCGGCAATCCAAACTTCGGTTTCCCAAGCTAAGTCCGCCACAAAGCGTTTGTAGACGGTTACATCAGGAAAAGCGGTAACATAGATTTTCCCGCTCGTGACCTGCTGAGTCATAGCTTCCAATTCTTGTAAGCGTTTAGGACTCATAGGACCCACGGAGGTCACTGCTTCAACAAAGTAAATCCAGTCGACGTCCTTGCAATACAGGATGACATCGGGCAACTTATCATGTTCTGTCAAAGCAATTCCTAATTGTTTCAGTAACGTCTGGTTTTCCACTAAGTTCTTGTTAGTCGTATCACCAACATACAAGCAAATAGCCCCTGGTGCAAAGCGCGGTGCAAATTCTTCCAAGATAGCTTTTTGTAAGGCATTATGCTTACCTGGTGAAAAAGTATAGGCCGTCTCATTAATCATGACTGGCATTTTCTGAACGTTTTTTTTCGATGCGTAAATGGAAATCAGTGATTCGTGAACATCAGTAAATTCTTTCAAAGATTGTTCCCATAAATCGGTGTGAAAAGTCTGCAAAAGGCGGACTGTTTCCTGAGTCAACCGATAGCGATAGTTGGGACTATTCGTCGCTTTTCCATTATCTTCAATCAAAGCGGCATTGCGAAAATGATGCATAGCCTGCTTTCGGAACGTTTCCCGACTATTCTCTGCATAATCAACTTCATAATTCAGATTAACGAACTGAATTATATCGTGAATACGAATCCACTCATTGCTAGCCTGACACCAGTCATCATCAGGCCGTATATGAGCCAAAGCCAGCAAACTCAACGCACAAATAGGCGCTTGCTGACGTTCGGGCATCCCAATATCTCTAAGAATGGCTTGAGATTCGCTGATTTTTCCCATGTAAAAATCCCTCCAAGATCTGATTGCACGTTTCTTCTGTTATATCGGATTTGTTCAACAATGCTCGCCCTAGTTCTTCAATAATCGAAATAGCTGGAACAGGCATATGATTGATTTCTGTAGCATTGACCTGCGTAGAACCATTGAGTACCCGGTAATATACATCATAAAGGGTAGAATTGAATAAAACATATAGCCCATATACTGCATCTTTAGACAATGTATGGTCCGCATTATCAATAAAATTGATTTTATTCTGCGTGCTTATGGTCTGATATTGCGGAAATTGTTCTGCCAAATAAATACCACATTGTAATCGGCGCTTTTCCTCCTTTGCCGTAAACCGCCTGATAAACAAATAATTAGTATTAGGCTGTACCAAACTTTTCCGGGATGGTACTAAATATTCCCCTTCTTTACCAATCGGAAAGCAAATATGACCGTTTTGTATATGCTGGGCAAAAAAGAGCGGTACGGCCCCATCGACTTCAGTATTCCGCAAAGACTCCCTCTCCCTAAAATCAACAGTCAATCCCGTTTTCATTTTCATACCGAAATCTGGCAGGGTATAGGGAAATGTGTTTAACAAGCAGATAGCGTCTACTTCCCGATGATTAGTCATCAAAAAGACATACTGGTCCGATCCGGAAACTACAGCCGAATAAGGCAATGAAATCTGCTGTAAATGACGGAAATCACAATTAGCTTCAGAAGAAGTGACCAATATATCCGAAGGAACCTGACGCTGTTTCCGTATCTTGACAATCATCGTTTCTTGCAATACCTGTTCGGTATCAAAAACCTTATCCCGACTGGTAAACAAGTGAATCTGTTCAATCACACCATGGCTGAATAAATATTGGCGAAAGCGCTTGAAATACATGCCACTTGTCCAAGAACGGGGAATGATGTAAACCATTTCTCCGCCGTCACGGACATTAAATAACGACATAGCCGCAAAGAGAAAATATAAATTAGGGACGCCGTAACAGATTGCCGGCATAGCTTTAGCTTCAGGCGCATCTTTTCCGATTTTCATATACGGCGGATTGCCAATACAGAGGTCGCAAGTGACGCCTGATTCCGGGAACAATCCTCCATTGAAAGCATTTTCCTGACTTGTAATATAATTCAAAGTGCGGAGCTCATAGTCAGCTTTTTTCAAACAATGAGCGGTCACATAACGAAGATTATCCTCTAAAACAGGAATGATTTTTTCGTCTGTTTCATAACATATAAGGTGTACTCGTTCCACTGATGGGATTGCCGAAATACGCTCCAATAAAGCAGCCGTAAGGATACCCGTGCCAGCTCCGGGATCTAATATGGTAATCTCAGGCTGTGCAGGGATAGCAAACAGCCCGGCCATGAACCGGGCTGTTTCTATGCTGGTAAAGAATTGACCACTTTTTTTGCGAATCTGTTTAGGCATGGATTCCATGTAGGCCGCCGTTTGTCGAACTACATACTCTAACATAAGCCTTCCTTTCCCCGTATCGTCCCTTTTTCGATTTCAAAGAGATGGATCGTGTCTGTTTCTCCAGACAGTTGTTTTTGGACTTCTTCGGCCAGGTGCAACGTGGCATCGGAGCAGGTGAACAGGAAAATCTGTTCTTTTTTGCCCAACGAGGCCAGGAACTGGATGGCTTCTTTCTGGCGCTGTTCGTCGAAGCGGACGAGGATGTCGTCGAGGATGAGCGGCATCGGTTCGATTTGTTTGGAGAAGGCCATGGCCAGGCTGATGCGGATGGCCAGGTAAATCTGGTCGCCCAGGCCGCTGCTCCACTGTTTTTCCGGGACGCGGCGCTGGCTGCCATCGACGGCAAAGAGCTGTTTGCCGTCCAGGCTGGCCTGCAGGGTATAGCGGCCCTGGGTCATGAGGTTGAGGTATTCGCCGGCCTGGCGGATGACGATAGGCTGGCGGACCCGTTCATAGTATTCCTGGGCCTGTTCCAGCATGTACTGGGTGTACATATTGGTCAGCCAGTCGTCGACGTCGCGGTCCAGTTCGGCCTTGCGGTTCTGTTTGGCCTGCAGGAGCTTGCCGTATTCGTCGCTCTTGGCCATCTGGCTCAGGCGTTCGATGATGCTGCCTCGTTTTTCTGCGACTTCAGCCAGTTTCTTTTCGGCATCGGCGATTTTTTTCTGGTAGTAGTCACGTTCATCTGTCCAGGTCTTCAAGGTATGGATTTTCAATTCATGGCGCAGTTCGGCCAGGTTCTTCGGCGTCTTGGCGATGAGGCGGATATGGGCTTCCGTCTGGTCATAGACTTCTTTGTACTGGTGGAACTGGCGGAAGCGCAGGACTTTGCTGCGGAATTCACCTTCCGTCTGGGCCCCTGTCGCCTTGAGCAGTTCCTGCTGTTCTTGGACGCGCTGCTGCCGTTCTTCTCCCAGGCTGGCAATCTGACTTTCCCGTTCTTTCTGCTGACGGTCCTGTTCTTTGGCCACTTCAGCCTGGACGCGGATGTCCTGCCACTGCTTATAGACGTCTTCGACGGTATCCGGGGAAATGGCCTTCTTGACGCCGACTTCCCGGAAAATCTGTTCTGCCGTATCGCTCCAGCGGGAAATGGCGCCTTTCAATTCCAGCTTGCGCCGCTTCCAATCAGCAGCGGCCGTCGTAACTTCATGCCACGTATCCCAGGCTTCTTTGGCTTTGGCCACATCGGCTGTATCCAGTTTGCTGAAACTATTTTTATCTCGCCAGCCGTCCCAGGCCGTTTCACAGGCCAGGAGCTGTTTTTTGCAGGTATTGCCATCGGACTGCCATTTTTCATAGATGGCGTCGTACATGACTTTCTGTTCTTTCTGCCAGGCATTCTTCGTTTCCCGCGTCTGCCAGTCCAGATACTGCTTGCGGACGGCGTCCAGTTCCTGGAGCCAGCGTTCATTCGATTCGTCCGTACTGAGGGTCATTTCCGCTTCTTTGGCTAAGTCGCTGATCTTGCGGTTGACGCCTGCCAGCCGGCCTTCGATTTCTGCGATTTTCCGGGGAACCCGGTCGGCACCGGTACTCTGGCGGACCAGGGAAATGATGGCAATGACGACACAGGCAGCGGCACCGCCGAGGCCCAGGGTCGAATCGAAGTGAGCCAGATAGACAGCGGCGACGCAGAGGGCCGCCAGGACCAGGAAAGCGATGCCGACGAAGGTAAAGGCCTTCGACGAGCCAGCCGGTTCGTTCTTCAGCCATTCCAGCTGTTCCTGTATCTTCTGGCGTTCCATGACGACGTTCTGGATTGTCGCTACGGCCGTCCCGATGACATCCCATTCGTCCTTGGTCTTTTCAGCCGGCCCGTCTTCGCCGCTGGCACCGGAAACATTCTTGGGCTTGTCGGCCTGCCATTTCTCTAGATCCTGACGGCTGTGGTCGAGGGCAGCGGCGGCCGAAATCCCCTGAGTCCAGTTGACGGCTGCCGGAATATCCTTGCCATCGGTCCAGGACTTGAGCAGGTCGGCTTGTTTCGTGCCTTCAAATTCCCAGTCCATTTCCTTATCTTCATGGTCCGAAAGTTCTTCCAGCCCCTGCTTCCATTCACCGACATGGTGAGCCATGGCGTCGAGCTGGGGGCCGCAGGCCAGCCAGCGGTTCCACGATTCCTGGAAGGCCGGGCCTTTGCGGCTCGTCGCCTTGAGCTTGCGGACCTGTTCGTCAATGGCCTTGATGTTCTGCTCCAGCTCGGCCCATTTCTGCGCGCCGTCAGCCGGGAACTGGGATACATCGGCCAGGGCCTGCATATGCTGCATGGCGTCCTGGCCGCGTTTATAGACATCCCAGGCAGCGATGGGCATGGAAATCCGTTCGATCTGCTGCTTCGATTCTTCGATATCCAGGCGGATGCGGTTCTCGATTTCATGCGTCGTCTGTTCCGTTTCCTGCAGGCTGGCGAATTCATCTTCATCGTAGGCCATGCCGGTAATGCGGCGGTCGAAATCCTTCTGCTCGTTGAGCAGGGCATTGATGGGTTTCTTGCCCTGCGGCGAAGCGACCAGGAGGTCACCCATATGCTTGGTCACTTCACTGCGGGCCAGGCCCATGCCGATGCCGCCTTCGATGCTGAAGAAATGGCTGCGCACGGCTTCATTGGACAGGATTTTGAAGCCCTGCAGGTCTTCCAGGCCCATGGCAAAAATCGTATCATACGTCTGACGGTCCAGGCCGTGCCACCACAGATTCGCTGGCTCTTCCTGTACTTTTTCCTGACCGTCTGACAGGAAATATTCTTTTTCATTGCGGACGATGCGGTATTCCTTTCCGTCTTCCCGACGGATGCCCATGCTGCCGAAATAGCCCTTCCAGTCTCCGCGCAGATAGCCGAAGAACATGGAGCGGACATATTTCATGAGCGTCGTCTTGCCGCTTTCGTTGCGGCCATGCATGACGATCAGGCCGTGTTCCGGCGGATTCCAGCTCACATTATGGTAAATCCCGAAATCATCCAAATGCATCTCTGTAATCTTCATACTGCTTAACCTCTTCTATGTTCCAGCAATTTCTGTACGCCCAGCCACTTGGCTTTCTCGAACGTTTCCAGCAGGCGCTGGTCCGTCAGGGCCCTTCCATAGGCCCCGAGGCGTTCAAATTCCGGGCGGCTCATGAGAATATCCCGCAGCGCCTTGGCCCTTTCTTCAGGAGCCAGCTTTTCCAGCTTGTCGAAGACATTCAAGTAGTCGCCGACGGAGTCGGGCAGTTTACTTCGTTCGTCCATATTCATCTTGGGACGGGCCAGGTTGCGCAGGCGTTCGACCATGACGAAGGCGTATTTCCCCTGTTCTTCTTCACGCCAGCTTTCCAGCCAGTACTGCGTCGCTTCCGGATTGTTGAGGACGTGGTACATACTGCCGGAACCGGTGAAATTGACCGTCAGGAACGTCGGCTTGCCGATATCACGGCGCACTTTTTCCTTGGCGAAGCGGACGGACTCGCGCAGTTCAGACACCGATTCGATGCCGTCGATGGCGAGATCGATGCTTTCCCAGCGGACGATGCTCGTGTCAATGAATTCCAGGTCCGTCGTCCCATACGGTCCGACTTCGACGTAATAACAGCCCCGCGGCCCCGTTTCCGTACAATCGAGGCCCTGCGGGTTGCCGGCATAGACGACATAGGGCTTTTCGCAGAGTATCTCATGCTTGTGGATATGCCCGAGGGCCCAGTAATCCATGCCACATTCTTTCAAATCTTCCAGGGTGCACGGCGCATATGTCGAATCCCGGCTGCCCACCTGGGTATGGAGCATGCCGATGGAAAAGCGGTCGCCAGCAGCGCGGTTGAATTTCCAGGCCAGATTGTCCCGCTGTTCGCTCTTGGCATAACTCTGCCCGTAAATGGCCGCTACTTCTTCGCCATCTACGACCAGGGGGACCCGTTCGACAGCATCGGTCGGAAACACGTGGACATTGGGCGGAAAGGGAATCTTCGCCTTCCACGCTTCGAGCGGATCGTGATTGCCCAGGACGACAAAGACCTGGATGTTATTCTGTGCTAATTTATGTAAAAGGCGCACGTAATCGAGCTGTGCCGTCAAGTTGTGATCGGCACTGGTGTAGACATCGCCGGTGATGAGGACAGCGTGGACCCGTTTATCAATGGCCATCTGGACGATTTTCTGGAACGCCCGGACCGGCGCTTTCCCGACGATGCGCTGCCACCGTTCATCAATAGCGGAGAGGTTATGGAAAGGGCTCCCTAAGTGGAGATCCCCGCATTGAATAAAACGCAAACTTTTCGCCATTAGTATCCTTCTTTCTCTGACCACGCTCCATGCAACGCCGCTACGGCATCGCGGAGCCTGCAGGTGGGAATTTTTGAAAATGACAGGAGAAATTCTTTATCCGTTTCCTGCGACGGTGTTTCATAAAAAGACTGCATGGACAAGACACGGCAGCCCTGCCGTTCCGCCCGGCGGCGCAGTTCTTCTTCCGATAAGCGGCTGTGCAGGCGGATATGGCAGTATACGCCGGAAACCAGCCGCCCTACGACGATATCCTGACCAAAGGCTTCGACTAAGAGCCGGCCTAAGAGCTCCCCTTTTTCCTGGTATTCCTTGCGCAGGCGCCGTACCTGGCGGGCCAGTTCTCCGCTCTCGATATATTCCGCCAGTACACACTGCTCCGGAACGGAAGCGCCCTGGCGGAACAGGCTGCGCCGCTGTTCGTAAAGGGGCATGAGCTGAGGCGGCAGTACCATATAGCTGAGGCGGATGAAAAAGGGCAATACCTTGGACAGGGCCCCCATGTAGACGACGCGGCCGTGGCGGTCCAGGCCCTGCAAAGCCGGGACGGGGCGGCCATAATAGCGCAGTTCGCTGTCGTAATCGTCTTCGATGATCAGTCCGTCCGTCTTTTCAGCCCAGTGCAACAGGCGATGGCGGATGCCGGCAGGCATGACCGTCCCTGTCGGGAACTGATGGGACGGGCTGACGTAGACCAGGCGGACGCCGCTGGCTTCCAGGGCATCGACGTGGAGCAGGCCGCCGCTGATGGGAATGGGCACGATGGAATAGCCACTGTTGCGGAAAATTTCCCGGCCCAGGCGGAAGCCAGGGTCTTCGACGCCGATACAGGTATATTTATCGTGAAGCAGGTTGGTCAGGACGCCGAGAAGGGAAATCGTCCCGGCACCGATGATAATCTGCGACGGCTCTGCGTGGACGCCGCGCGTCTCATAGACGTAACGGCTCAGGGCCCGGCGCAAATCGGGGACGCCCTGGTCATCATTGGCCGCCAGCAGCCGGTCTGGCTCCGATAAGATCCGATTCATATATTTCCGCCAGATGTCAAGGGGAAAGCGTTCCAAAGCCATGTCGCCACTGGCGAAGTCATAGGCATAGACGGGACGACGGCTGGCTTCACGCAATATGGGCGCAGCAGCCTCTTCGGTCCGCACTTCCAGCCCCCCCAGGGAGGCCACTTCATAGCGGGCCTTATGGCGGCGCAGGATGTAGCCTTCACTGGCCAGCTGGTAGTAGGCCTTTTCGACAGTCATCTTGCTGATGCCCGCAGCCTGGGCCAGTTCACGGACCGAGTCGAGACGCATGCCGGCTATCATCCGGTGCTCTTCGATTTCCCGGCGATAATATTCATAGATTTGTACGTAATAGGGTTTGCTGATAGATTTATCGAGTTGCAGCATTGTGACCTGGCGCCGTCTCCTTTCCCTGAACTACAGATATGGTGGAAATATCTCTGCAATATTATATTGTACCGAAAAAACGTGGCCGTGGCTAGTGGTTCGTGGCTCGTGGTTCGTGGCTCGTGGCTAATGCGCCATGGCCGCTGCGACGGCGGCGCCGACTAAGGGGCCATCCTGGATGAGTACCGGGTCGACGGGGATCTGCTTGTCCCGGCTCACGCCTTCATTCTGGCAGGCCTGCATGGCATCTTCCATCATGAACAAGGCGCCGCGGACGTGTTCCAAGAGGCTGCCGTCAACGGCCACGGACTGGGCCGGAACGGCTTCGCCGCCATAAAGATGGCGCAGGATGCCGCAGCTTACGGCGCCGGCCAGCTGGGCAGCGCGGACGAAAATGGCGGCGCCGATATTGCGGACAGGCCGCACCTCATCGGGCCGCACGATGCGCTTCCACAGCTGGCCCATCTTGAGCCGGCACTGCAAATCATTGTCGCAGCTGATGATGTCATTCATAGCGGCTGTGGAAAACACCGGGAGCTGGCGGGTCTTGAAATAAGACAGCAAGGTCTGCCGGAAGATTTCCGCTGCATAGGCACCGCCTGTCATCTTTTCCATCCGATGCTGACCGGGCTGGGCCGATAGGGCGTCGACCGCCTTGTCCCAGCGATTGCGTATGAGGCCGCCATAGTCGCCGGCTTCCAGATTGACGATCATATCCCAGGCCGGCTCATAGTAGCAGGCGTTGAAGCCCGTCCCGCAGACGAGGCCCAGGCGGACCCGTTCCAGCGTATACGCTGCCGACAACAGCAGGGCCGTCGTGTCATTGACCAGGGCCACCGGTTCGACAGCCCTAAAGCCCTGACGGGCCAGGGCCTGTTTGAGCATGGCGTTGACCCATTCGCCTTCCACACCGGGAACGGCAATTTCTTTCGACCACGACAGGAGCCGGCCATCGCGCAGGTCCTGCCGCTCTATAGCAAAGGAAAAGGTATGGCCCAGGGTATAGGCCTGCTGCCCATGGGCAACCTGACCGACGAGGCGAGCCAGGAAATCGAAAAGCTCCCCAGCCGTCGTCGCCGAAGAGAGATAGTCGTATTGGCCAGGCATCCGGAGCGGCTGGCAGACCTTCTTTTCGATGAGGTAACAGTGCCGGCCCAACAGGCGGATCCGCGCAGCCCTTGCGTTCGTACCGCCGAAATCCAGGGCCAGATAGACGCCGTGCTCATCACCGCCAGGCAGAGAAACATGCGATTTCAGGGCCGATACGGTCGCCCCGGGCTGGCCGCACAGGGCCCGTTCCATATCGGCGGCAAAATCGCGGGAAATCTGCTGCAGCCGCTCGTCGGTCAAATAAAAATAGCGGGCAATATTCATCCAGTCCATCCGTTCTTCCATGGCAGTGATCACACCTCTCGTAAAATCATAACTTTATTATACTATAGTTTTTCGGCCTTTGTCGTCTTCCCTTGTCATTTCTCTCAAGCCAGTTCCTATCAACAGTTGACTTTTTGTGACAATAGGCTATAATCATAGGCAGAGTGAGACCGAATCACAAGGGTCGCACGAAGGGGTACACCACCTTGGGTGTAATTCTTCGTGCGACCCTTTTTTCATTTGAGAGAAAGGAGGACCTCCATGGTACGGATCAACGGCAAAGACATCGAAGCGGCCGGCCAGAACCTGCTCGCTTACCTGACCGACCAGGAATATCGTACAGACCGCATCGCCATCGAGCTGAACGGTGCTATCGTATCGCGCAAGGATTACGATAAAGTGACTTTGAAAGACGGCGATTCCATGGAAATCGTACACTTCGTCGGCGGGGGCTGATTCCCTGCGGCAAAGCAGTCATGAACTCATCTATCATTATAAAAGGAGTGTTTCCCAATGGAAAAAAAAGATACCCTGGTCCTTGGCGGCCACGAATTCACATCGCGTTTCATCTTAGGTTCCGGTAAATTCTCTGTCGACCTCATCAAGGCCGCTGTCGAACAAGGCGGTGCCCAGATGGTAACCATGGCCCTGCGTCGCGTCGAAGCCGGCCAGAAAGACAATATCCTCGACTATATCCCGAAAGATGTCACCCTGCTCCCCAATACGTCCAGTGCCCGCAATGCCGACGAAGCCGTCCGCATCGCCCACTTGTCCCGTGAAGTCGGCTGCGGCGATTTCATCAAGATTGAAGTCATGCGCGACTCCAAATATCTCCTGCCGGACAACAACGAAACCATCAAAGCCACGGAAATCCTGGCTAAAGAAGGCTTTGTCGTCCTGCCGTACATGTATCCGGACCTCTACGCAGCCCGTGCCCTGGCTGACGCCGGCGCCGCTGCCATCATGCCTTTGGCTTCGCCTATCGGCACCAATAAAGGCTTGTCGACGAAAGATTTCATCCAGATCCTCATCGACGAAGTCGACCTGCCGGTCATTGTCGACGCCGGTATCGGCCGTCCGTCCCAGGCCTGCGAAGCCATGGAAATGGGCGCCGCTGCCATCATGGCCAACACCGCCGTCGCTACGGCTGGCGACCTGCCGCTCATGGCCAAAGCCTTCGGTGAAGCCATCCGTGCCGGCCGCAATGCTTACCTCGCCGGCTTGGGCCGCGTCCGCGAAACGGCTTCGGCTTCGGATCCGCTGACGGGATTCTTAGGAGACTGAGGAGGAATCGAACATGACGGAAGAAACTAAAACTATCGATCAGAGCAAACTCATCGACCACATGAAATATTTACCGGGCATGGAAGTCATCGACTCGGATATGCTCGACCAGGTCGTCGCCATCCGCAAGTCCTTCAACAAT
>CABQJB010000054.1 GCA_902464195.1 uncultured Megasphaera sp. | reverse complement strand
GAAACCCCTAAAATAGCCAAACTGTTGGCGATGGTGATGCGGACTGCCGTGACCAGGGCCAGACGGGCTCTTTCCAAGTCTTTGTCTTCCTGGATGATGCGGCAGTGGTTGTAGAACGTATGGAACATACCGGCCAGTTCGTGGACGAAATGGGCAATGCGGTGCGGTGCCCGTTCGCGGGCGGCACGCTGGACTTCTTCCGGGAAAGCAGCCATCTTCTTGATGAGTTCCAGTTCATATTCGTTGGTCAGCGTATCCCATTTGACATCGGACCAGTCCGTGCTGAGGTCTGCACCGGCTTCCTTAGCCTGACGGTAAATGCTGTAGATACGGGCATGGGCATACTGGATGTAGTAGACCGGGTTTTCGTTGCTGTGCGATTTCGCCAGGTCCAGGTCGAAATCGAGCTGCGTATCCAGGGAGCGCATGATGAAGAAGTAACGGGCTGCATCGGTGCCGACTTCTTCGATGAGTTCGTTCAGCGTGATGGCCTGGCCCGTACGCTTGCTCATCTTGACCGGTTTGCCGTCGCGGAAGAGGCTGACCATCTGCAAGAGGAGCACTTCCAGCTGGTTGACGTCATAGCCGAGAGCTGCCATAGCCGCTTTGACGCGGGCGACATAGCCGTGGTGGTCGGCGCCCCAGATATTGATCATCTTCTTGAAGCCCCGATCGTATTTGTTCTTATGATAGGCGATATCGGCAGCCAGGTAGGTCGGCACACCGTTGTCGCGGATGACGACGCGGTCTTTGTCGTCGCCGTAATCTGTCGATTTCAGCCACAGAGCGCCGTCCTTTTCATAAATCTTCCCCCGTTCTTCCAGGACCTTGCAGGCTGCCTGGATGGCATCAGGATGGAGAGTCCGTTCGCTGAACCAGTTGTCATAATGGACGTTGAAATGGGCCAGGTCGCGTTTGAGGGCCTTGAGCTTTTCGGCATAAGCCCGGTCCTTGAAGAGTTCCAGCCGTTCTTCTTCAGGCATGTCCAGGTATTTATCGCCATCCTGGTCGATGATGGCCTGGGCCGTTTCGATGATGTCGTGGCCGTGATAGCCGTTTTCCGGGATTTCTGCCGGCTTGCCCAACAGTTCCAGGTAACGGGCATTGACGGAAGCAGCCAGGTTGTTCATCTGGTTGCCGGCGTCGTTGATGTAGTATTCGGCCTGGACGTTATAACCGGCAGCCCGCAGGAGATTGACCAGGGCACTGCCGTAAGCGGCGCCGCGGCCGTGGCCGACGTGGAGCGGCCCTGTCGGGTTGGCGCTGACGTATTCGACCTGAATAGTGTCTTCTTTGCGCAGTGGTGCATGACCATAGGCATCGCCGGCAGCCAGGATTTGTTTAAGCGTATCGTAGATGACGTCGTTCTTCAAGAAGAAGTTGATGAAGCCGGCACCGGCGATTTCCGCATGGTCGAGCCAGGGATAATCCATGCCGTCGACAATGGCCTGGGCAATGAGTCTCGGTGCTTTATGGGCGACGCGGGCCGACTGCATGGCAATGTTGCTGGCGAAGTCGCCGAATTCCTTCTGCGGCGGTACCTCCAGTGCGACGTCGGGATAGTCGCCGGCTGGAAGGGTGCCGGCTGCAATAGCCTTGTTCAGGGCTTCCGTAATACCCTGCTTCAATAAATCCTTCATTTCCATTACGCTTGATCCTCCTGCACGGTTATGGTTAATTGTGTATAATTGGCACTGACGCCTTCGATATGGACGTCATAGCCCAACTGAATCGTACCGACTCCATCGAGCAAGTCGGCGCGGCATTCATAGGTCTTCATCTGCACGTCGAACGTGCCGACCGGTGTGTCATACTGGGAGCGCGTCACTTTTCCCTTGCGGAATTCCTGACGCTGGCGAAGCTTCCCAAGGCGCAACAATAAGACGGACCCTCCGGGTAATACCTTGATGACCGTCGTAACGCCTTTCATTTCCGTCAGCTCGCTTTCTTCGTAGACGATGTACTGCGTCCCGTCCTTGACGTAAAACTTGCCTTCGGAAACGAGCTCCATTTTCAGCTCTTCTCCCTCTTTGTTACGTTGGATACTTTTTACACTTACTAAGACAGGTTTCAATGTATTCCACCTTTCCTATCACAAATCCAATGTTACTATTATATAACAAGTGCCGGGAAAAAGAAATACTTTTTTCTCACTTCATTTCAATCAGGGAAGACCAATACTTTTTCGGCATATAACTGCGGCGCAGGGCCTCGTTACGGCGCGACGGGATAGCGATAGTCCGGTAATAGTCCTGCCAGACCCTTTCGATAGCGGCTTCATCGGCCGACAGGTCCGGTGCAGCGGCCGCCTGGGGGATGGTCACCATGACGGGCTGGCGGCCGTCATAATAGACGCCTACGCCGCGGCCCGTGTCGTGGAGGACCCAGCGTTCGGCCGGGAAACGGCGGACGAAATGGGGTGCCATGACGGGAACGACACAGCACGTCGGCTGGAGCCGGCAATAGAGCATGCCGTCGGACAGCTCCCGGAAGCGGGCCAGCCCTAAGAGTTTATGGCGTTCATTGCCGGTCCTGCGGGCCCACTGGCGGACCGTCCAGATAGGCTCTTCGCTGAGATGGTGCAGAAACGTGCCTTTATACCGGAAAGCCCAGCGCAGATACTGCAAGAGGGCCAGGCCGCGCCCTTCCGCTTCGGCCAGGAAGGCATAGTACAGGTAATGGCAGGGCTTGGGCCCGCATTGGTCCAAAAGGGCGTCAAGGATGCGGCCGGCCTTGCCGTCATCGGCCGGGACGAAGCGCTGCTCGGAAAAAATCAACCCCAGCTGGCTGTCCGGGCAGATATCTTCGACCTGGGCCAGGCCGTCGTGCCAGGCGTCGAAAACGGCCGACAAATAGCCGAAAAAAGTTCCATCATAACTGTAAATCATCGCTACCGCTCCTAAAACAGACTCATCGGCTCATACGCCGTCTGGGCCGACGGCCGGGCCAGGAGCAGCCGGCGGATGCGGACCGGGTCCGTCGTCGCTCCATAATATTTTCCCTTGCAGGTAATGAAATACTGAGCCCGCTTGAGAACGATGCCAAGACGGCGCAGCGTATCATACGACAAGAAAGCCTGGCGCCGGGCCGCACAGATGCGCCGGGCCGAGGTGACGCCGATGCCGGGGACACGCAGCAGGGCGTGGTATGACGCGCGGTTGACTTCGACCGGGAAGAATTCAGGATGGCGCAGGGCCCAACAGGCCTTGGGGTCCAGGTCGAGGTCAAAATCAGGTGCCTCGTCGGTCAATATTTCATCAGCCTTGAACTGGTAGAAGCGCAGCAGCCAGTCGGCCTGATAGAGGCGGTGCTCCCGCAGGAGCGGCGGCTTGGCGATAGCCGGCAGATTCGGTCCGGTCACGGCCGGGATATAGGCCGAATAATAGACGCGCTTCAATTCCACTTTATCGTATAAGGCCTGGCTCAGGCGCAGAATCGTCCGGTCGCTGTCCGGTGTCGCACCGACGATGAGCTGCGTCGTCTGGCCGGCCGGGACAAAGGAAGGCACCTTCTTATGATGCTTCTTCTCTTCCCGCCGTTCCAGGATGCCCTGACGGATGTGTCCCATAGGGACGAGGATGTTTTCTTTTGTCTTCTGCGGCGCCAGCAGGCGCAGGCTCGGCGCCGACGGCAGTTCAATATTAACGCTCAGGCGGTCGACGTATCGGCCCAGTTCGCGGATAAGCGGGGCACTCGTCCCAGGGATTCCCTTCATGTGGATGTAGCCGTTGAATTTCTTTTCGTCCCGCAGGATGCGGGCCGTCCGGATGAGGAGCTCCGTCGTATAGTCCGGCGAACGATAGACACCGGAACTGAGGAACAGGCCTTCAATGTAATTGCGCCGATAAAAAGCGATGGTCACGTCGGCAATCTCTTCCGGCGTCAGAATAGCCCGTTCCGCTTCCCGGCTGGCCGCATTGACACAGTAGGCACAATCGTAGATGCAGCGGTTGGTCATGAGGATCTTGAGGAGCGACACGCAGCGGCCGTCAGCCGACCAGGTATGGCAGATGCCGCAGACAGCGCCATTGCCGATGCCCCCGGCCTGATTGGCCCGCCGGCTGCCGCTGGACGAACAGGACACGTCGTACTTGGCCGCGTCGCTGAGAATATGAAGTTTCTGTTGAATCCGGTCCCAATCCATGATAAAGCCCCCTCTTTCCCTTTATCATAGCATAAGGGCGCCGCTATTGCAAACGTATGTTTTAGTTGGGCAGGTCGCAGGTCGCAGTCCGCTAAAACCATGCCTCATGATTAGGATAGGTTTATCGCCAGCTTTCCACAGCGGGCCGCCCTTTGGGACGGCCCCTACGATGCGCCATATAGGCGCCTCTACATTTGCGGCCTGCGAACTGCGAACGGCGGGCGCCCCTATATTTGCGGACAGCGGACTGCGAACAGCGGGCGCCCCTACAGCAGAAAAAGGGGGCTGTCGCACGAAGGTTTCTGCCATCATGTGATGCCCCGTTTACTTTATAGTTTGTAGCACAGAGTTTGTAGTTTGCAGAGAAAAGCTTTAAATTTAAACCCATCCGCTAACAACTAACAACTAGCCACTAACAACTTGAAAGGAGCTGTCGCGATGCGACAGCTCCCTTTCTCCTTACATATGTAATCCTTCGCGTAATTTTTCAAAGATTTTTTGTTCGTCTTCGGTCAGGTCACGGCCCAGGTCGATGTGGAGTTCTTCCCCATTGCTGCGGGCTTTATCCTGTTCGTGCTTATCGCCGCTCTTGGCGCTGTCGTCACGGATGATCACGCTTACACCACCTTAAATCAAAGTTTTCGGATCGGGATATGCTTTAATGCTTTCAGCCAGTTTATCAGCCAATTCATCGAGTTCACATTCCTGATCGTCGCGGAGGGACGATTTCATATCCATCGTCGGTTCCAGGAGTTCGCAGCATTTGAACTGGTTTTCGACGTAGTCGACCATGGTCTTATAGGCAGCCGATGCCCAGCTGTGGCAGGCGAGGACGCCGATGGTACGTTTCTGGAACATGAGGGTCTTCAAGTCGTGGAGGAAGTTTTCCATAGGCAGGAAGAGGTTCAGGTTGTACGTCGGAGCTGCCAGGACGAGGTGACTGTATTCCCAGGCTTTAGCCGTAATGTACGACGAATGGATCTTGGCGACGTCGTAGAGGCGGATATCCTGGATGCCGCGCTGGCTCAATTTATGGGCCAGGACGCAGGCAGCCCGTTCGGTGTTGCCATAGATGGACGAGAAAGCGATGACGACGCCTTTCTTTTCCGGTACGTATTTAGCCCAGTGGAGGTATTTGTCAATGATGTACTTAATCGTAGCCGGCGTGCGGAATACGAAGCCGTGGAGCGGGCAGATGAAGTCGATAGGAAGGCCCGATGCCTTCTTGAGGACGTTGACGACCTGCGGGCCGTATTTGCCGACGATGTTGACATAGTAACGGCGGGCCGAATCGAGGTAGTTTTCTTCAAAGTCGACCTGGTCTGCATAGACGTTGCCGACCGTACCGAACTGGCCAAAGGCGTCGGCACTGAAGAGGACGTGATCCGTCAGGTCGTAGGACATAATGACTTCCGGCCAATGGACCATCGGCGCTTTGACGAACTGCAAGGTATGTTTGCCCAGAGCCAGCTGGTCCCCTTCTTTGACGGCGACGTAGCGGTCCGTCATGGGATGGCGGAAGAACTGTTCAAAGAGCTTGAAGGTCTGCGGCTGGCCGATGATCTTGGCGTCCGGATATTTTTCCAGGAGAGCCAAGGCCGAGCTGGCATGGTCCGGTTCCATATGCTGGAGGACGAAGTAGTCCAGTTTACGGCCTTTGAGCAGGTATTCGACGTCTTCCAGGAATTCGTCACGGCACGATTTGTCCATGGCATCGACGACGCATGTCTTTTCGTCATCAATGAAATAGGAGTTGTACGTAACGCCTTCGGGAATCGGGAAAATCCGTTCAAACAATTCCGTACGGAAATCGTTGCAGCCCATCCAATAAATACCATTTTTAATTTCTTCTACACAATGCATACTGATATGACCTCCTTAAAAAGTACAAGCAGCATTCATGCTGTAATGTCAGTTCTCATACCCATATCATACCATCTTTTGGACAAATAGGAAATACTAACAAGAAAAAAAGTTAATTAAAAATCCTTATTGTTTATTTGTTTTACCCGTATCGCGGTTATTATCGGACGACTGGCGACTCTTCGACGAATCGGAACTCTTGGTATTCGTCGACTTATCGTCAGACCGGCTGCGGGTCGAGCTCTGGGACTCGGAAACCGATTCGCTGCGCCGCGTTTCCTGCGAAGTGCTGCGGCTCGGTGCCGATGCGCCAATAGAATCGGCTTCAGCTACGACGTTGTCGATGAGCTGTTCCAGGACGTCGCGGTCAGCCTGGGACAGGTTGGTGCTTTCCTTGAGCATGTCCTTGGCCTGCTGAGCCAGGCTCTGGGCCTGGGAACGAGCCGAGCTGCGGCTGATGGAGCCGTTGCGGTACTGGACCTTCAAATTGCGCAGTTCATTGGAAATGTCATTGGCCTTGCTGCGGATGCGGGCCGCTGCCATTTCGCCGCTGCGCTGCTTACGGGCATCGGCATCTTGCAGGCGTTTGTCTTCTTCCCGGTTTTCCAGCAGTTCTTCCTGCTGCTGTTCAGCCACTTTATCCAGCGACGCTGCCGTCACATGGGTCCCGACGTAGTATTCATAGCCCATGTAGCCCAGGATGATGATAGGGATGCAGAGGAGCATCATTTCCAGTTTGCGCATATGCGCTGCCCGTTTCCAGCTGATGACGTTCTTGCGGCGGTGTTCCATGATGAGGACGATGATCAGGACCAGGACGACCAGGAACAGGGCGATATAGATGAACAATTTATGCCAGACCGTTGCCTGGAGCTTGATTTCCGTCGGATTGGAATTGGACAGGTTCCACAAATAGGTACTGCCCTGGTCATCGGCTTTATCGCTGTTGCTGACGACGCGGGTCCCGGACGGGAAGGAAACGATGTATTCCAGGTCGACGCCATTTTCCGGCATCGGTGCGCCTAAACGCAGGGTCTGAATACTGTTTCCATCAAAGTTATAATCGATATAATAAGTCGAACAGATGAGGCCATCGTGGGTTTTGTGGACAATGTGGTCGACAGAGCTCTTGCTGGCTCCGTCTTTGGTGATCGTTTTCATAGCCCGGAAGCCTTCACCATTATCGTTGTTATAATCCATAATGGTGTAATTGCGCTTCTGGAATTCATCGGCATCGGCTTTCAAATCTTTCTGTCCCTTAGCCGAATCAGAGACTTTCAGGACATCCTGCGTTTCGCTGCCATCGTCGTGGATGATGGTCTGCGCCCGGAACCCCGATAAGAGGAAGAACGCTGCCAACAGCATGACTGTCATAGCAATCTTGGCAATTCTCGCGTATGCTTTCATAAAATCCTCGCTTTCTTTCTGTGCCATCATTCTTCTTTCGGCGGTACCATGCCGGTATCGACGAGGTGAGGCCGGTCAAATAAGGTCTGGGCCTCTTTTTCCTGGCGGGCCTTGGCCATGGCGGCGCCATTGCTGATATTTTCCAACGGAATCCCATTGACGAAGATGCCTTCGATGACGCCTTCGCCCCGCTTCATGCGGATACTGGCGATGATACTGTCATCGGGCTGAAGGCTGTAGATGCCATCAGTCAGCTCCGGTGCCATGCGATAGCGGTCAAAGCAGACCTGGAACTGGACGAAGCCATCCTGATAGGACACGACGGTGGCCTGCATATAGTCGCCGCCAACGAAAGGCTTCGATGCCGAAGCCCCCTGGATTTCCATGAGGCCCGACGTATCCCGTGAAATATAGACGTAAATCTGCTGCCCCTTTTCAGGCGGTGTATCGTCCTTCCACTGCGTCGTGTCTTCGGGAAAGACGACGCGGACGTAGTCCGTCCCAAAGGCGGATACTTCCAGCCGTGGGACGCAGCGCCACTGATAAGGGATGCCATCGACGGCAATGTTATGCCAGCGCCAGCCCATATAAGCGACGACAGCGAACTGGACGAGGACGATGAAGACGAAAAAGATCCAGCGATACCGGCCATCCAGTGAAAAGGAAAGACGGAATCCCTGCAAAGGCGGTGGAAATTTCATTTCATATCGCCTCCTTGATGAGACCACGGCGAGTGGGTAAAGTATTTTTTCCGTTTCGGTGCCGGCTTCATCGAGCTCCACGGCGATTCCGTAACCCGCGGCTGTTCTTCTACTGCCGGTTCCTGGGGAACAGCCATCTGCTGCGGCACGGCTTCCGTCTTTTCATGGACCGTCGGCGTGACCGGTGCTGCCGGTGTTTCAGGCATTTCTTCCTTTACCGACTCAGCTGAGGCTGCAAAAGTGAATGCCGGCGGTGCTTCTTCCGGTTCTGCCGGGACAGGCGGCGCTTTCGGCAGGTCATCAGCTGTCTCTTCTCCTGCCGGTTCGGCAGGCAGTCCCAATTCAGCCGGCGACGGGATACGGACGTCTTTCATCCACTCAGCCAGGGTGTCGGCATCGTTGGCCGCATCCTGAGCCTGCCAGAGCGGCGCCTCTTGGGACGGAAGCCCATCCTGCTTTTCTTCGCCTTCACTACGGACCCGCGTCGCCGAGTGGCGCAGACCTGCCCGCCGGGCAGCGCGCAGGGCAGCAGCGGCCTTATCCTTTCGGGTCCGCTTGAACTGGAAGATGATTAAAGCCAGGACGACGATAGCCAGGAGCGGTGCCAGCGGCGAGAACTGAGTCCCGAAAATAAAGGCCAGTACCAAACTGATGAAAATGACGACGCCAAATTTCATATGGAGGCTATGTCCCGGCTTGAAGCCCTGAGACGTTTCAAAGAAGCCCAAGACGACCATGTACAGCGACGAAAGGACCAGAGGAATCGACGAGTAGAGTCCGGCCCGGACGAGGATCGTTTCAAAAGCCAGGATAAAGGGAACGGCCAAGTACAGGAAGGGCCCCCACAGCCGCTTCTTCACGGTCTGAGCCATGAGGGCAATCATGACAGCAAAGAGGACGAGCGTTACCAAAGCCGTGACCCAGTGAAAGGCATGGACCCGGGCGATACCATCCCAAGCTGCAGGCAGGCAGGAAATAAGCAGCGAGCCGGCAGCGGCAAAGCGGCCGAACCAGCGGAAGGGCACGCCCCAGGACTGATGGATGTCGATAGAATAGCCGACGAGCATGATGGTGACAGCCAAACTCCCCAGCATGAGGAAAGGGATATAGTCCGTCGACCTGGCTGCCAGGCCAAAAGCGGCAAAAACGGTAATTGTCATGACCCAGGAAAAAATAGACAGACGCCGTTCATCGCGCATAGTGATAAGGGTATCATAAAAGGGCACGGCCAGCAGGAGGAAAATCCACAACAGCGCCGTCCCGCCCAGGGTATTCATGGGGCCGCCGGCTGCCGTCCAGTACAGGAGGGCCAGGTCATAGACGACGAGGGCCGCAATAGACCGCAGTAGATAGACGACGGGCAGGCAGAGGATGGCGCAGACAGCAACATAGGCCGTCACATCCCAGCCGATATAGAAAGACTGCTCCGCCAGGGCCAGGACAGCAAAGACGCCCAGACAATGGACCAGGGCCACGCCTTCAGCAACGAGGCTCCCCTGCCGTTCCTGGAACATGGCGACGCCGACGCCGATTTGGGTGAGCAAAAGCAGGCCACAGGCCAGGCCCATGCGGACCGTAAGCGATACGTAGTACCAGAACTGGGAAAGGCCCCAGATCAGGGCGATACCGGCAGCAGCCAGACCGATGACGGCCAACAGGGCATATAAAGGCAGGGTCGTCAAAAGAGGATTCCTTTGTTCGTCCCTGCCATAAGATTTTCGTATTTTTTGCCGGGCTTCATCACTGATCCAGCCTTTAGAAACCCAGTCATCGACTTTTCTGTCGAGCCATTCGTTGGTATTTCGTTTCATACTTGCCTCCCAGGCACCTATCCCGGAACGAGGCAGTCCGGGACCCTATACTCATGAATAGGTATTGTGTAATCAGGCAAAAAAAGGCATACCTGTGTACCCAGTATACCACAAAAAGAACGATTCCCCTATGGCGTAACGTGAATTTTTTAAAAAAAAGAGCTGTCGCATCGCGACAGCTCTTTTTTTCTGTAGGGTCGCCACGTGGGGCGCCCGCTTCGGGACATGTAAAATTTCCCAATCAGTTTGCTAGATAAATCATCCAAATTCCTAACGGGTCGCCCACGTGACGACCCCTACAAACTCCATACTACTTTTTAGTGGCTAGGGGCTAGGGGTTAGTAACACAGATCGTCTCTCTGCGAACTACGAACCACTAATTACTATTTAACGATCAATACGGGGCAGACGGAATGGGTGACGACGTAACTGCTAACGGAACCCATGAACAAGCCTTTTAACGGCCCAAGGCCGCGACTGCCCATGACGATGAGATCGGCATTGTATTTCTTGGCTACCGACAAGACAGCCGGTCCCGGCGAACCGACTTCAAAGACACTCTTGACTTCGATATTCTGAGGAATGGATTTGGCGAATTCGTCGAGGATGCCTTTCCCTTCTTCTTCCATGTCCAGTGCGACCTGTTCCGTGACGTAACCGCTGGCATTGGGAATCTGGTCGAAGTTAGAAATGACCGATACGATATTGGCGACATAGACCAGGGTAATCGTAGCCCCTAACGATGAAGCGATGACGACGGCATGTTCCAGCGCACGTTTCGAGTTAACCGAACCATCCGTCGGCACGATGATGTTATTATATTTTTTCATATGAATCCCTCCTTATTAAGGCCTGTTCTTATCCTTAACATATATATTCGCCATGACTTTTACGGATTCCTTCTTTGTCATCCAAAATTTTTTCAGAAAATAACATTTTTTATTTTTATAAAATTATTCCTCTCATACTTAAATGACTATGCGAAATCTGAAAAATGAGTATAAACTTTCAT
>CABQJB010000053.1 GCA_902464195.1 uncultured Megasphaera sp. | reverse complement strand
CGCTAATTTACTGGCTTCATGGGCATTTTTTTATAAATTAAGTGTCAAACTCCCGGAGTCATGCCTGAAGGGGAGCCCTTCATGGCGTGGCTCCTCTTTTTGTTTCTCGTGATTCTTGTTATAATAAAAGACAAAGAACAAGGGAAGACCCCCGCCTATGAAAGAAGGTGATGGTATGAAGTGGCAGATGCCGATTGGTGTCGATAATTTTTTTGATATACGGAGCAAGCATTATTATTTCGTCGACAAGACGGACTTTATCCGCCAGCTCATCGACGGGCACAGTGCGGTGACGCTGATTACGCGGCCGCGGCGGTTCGGCAAGACCTTGACCCTGAGTATGCTGGAGTATTTCTTTTCTATCGAAAAAGAAGCACAGAGCCGCCATCTCTTCGACGGCTTGGCAATCGAAGGGGCCGGCCCTGCCTACATGGCCCATCGCGGCCAGTATCCAGTTATTTTCATGTCTTTTAAAGGGATGCAGCAGGATACGTGGCAAGGCATGTTCCAGTCGTTTCGGCTTTGGATTCAGCGGGAGTTTAATAAACATGAATTTCTATTGCAAGGCAGTCTTTTAAATGATGTAGAGAAAAATGCGTTTCATCGCATTATCTGGCAGCAGGCGACGCCCGAAGAATATCAGCTCAGTTTGTTGAATTTATCAGAATATTTGTTTCGTTATTATCGGGTAAAGCCGATTATACTGATTGATGAATACGACACGCCTTTGCAAACGGCTTATAGTCATCAATTTTATGATCAGGCCATCGCTTATTTCCGGACGTTTTTTAATAATACGCTGAAGGGCAATGAGTTTTTGAATTTTGCGATTCTGACAGGCGTCTTGCGTATTGCTAAGGAAAGTATCTTTAGCGGTTTGAATAATCTCGATGTCTATTCCGTGATGGATGATGAATATAGTGCTGTCATGGGGTTCACGCCAGCGGAAGTCGAAAAAATGGCTGGTGATTTACAGGCCGAGGCCTTATTGCCGCAATTAAAGGCTTGGTATGACGGCTATCGTTTCGGCCATCATGAGATTTATAATCCCTGGTCGGTCATTTCTTGTTTTGCCAAAAGACGGATTGGGGACTACTGGGTCAATACGTCGGCTAATGAAATCATTGCGACTCTGCTTCAGGGACCCTCTAACAGGCAGGAAGAACGACTATTAGCTTTGTTACAAGGAAACACCGTGTCGGCTGTCATCCGCGAAGGCTTGATTTATCAGGATATACGCATGGATAAAGATGCCTTGTATACGCTGTTACTGACAACGGGCTATTTGACGGCTGTCTGGCGGCAGGTTATTCCCAATGGGATGCTTTGCCAATTAAAGATTCCCAATGAAGAAGTGCGCCATGTGTTTCAGAGTGAAATCCTTGACCGCTTTTGTGCGGATGGGGATGTTTCCCGCTTATATATCATGATGGGCCATTTGCTGCAGGGACAGGCGGATATTTTTTCGGAAGAATTGCAGCAATTCATCCAGCAGCTCGTCAGTGTCTATGACGCGGCCAATAAGGAGAGTTTTTACCACGGTTTCATGCTGGGCATGACGGCGTTGTTCCTGGGCAAGGACTATAGGGTCGAATCGAACCGGGAAAGCGGGTACGGCCGCTTTGATCTGGCAATCATTCCCAAGGATACAGAAAATGCCGGCGTCATCATGGAATTCAAAGTGGCTGCCAGTGAAGCGGATATGGCAGAGAAGGCCAAAGAGGCGCTGCAGCAGATTGAAGAGCGGGAATACGTGACGGAATTCCGCAAGCTGGGGATACAGCATGTATGGAAATACGGCATCGCCTTTTGCGGGAAAAAGGTCGAAGTCGTCAGGTCCTCGCTGGGGTAGGGAAGAACCCCGCCTATGAAAGCAGGTGATGGTATGAAGTGGCAGATGCCGATTGGTGTCGATAATTTTTTGGATATACGGAGCAAGCATTATTATTTCGTCGACAAGACGGATTTTATCCGCCAGCTCATCGACGGGCACAGTGCAGTGACGCTGATTACGCGGCCGCGGCGGTTCGGCAAGACCTTGACCCTGAGTATGCTGGAGTATTTCTTTTCTATCGAAAAAGAAGCACAGAGCCGCCATCTCTTCGACGGACTGGCAATCGAAAAGGCCGGCGCTGCCTACATGGCCCATCGCGGTCAGTATCCGGTGCTGTTCTTGTCTTTGAAAGATTTTTCCTGTCGTTCCTGGCCGGATATGCTGGATATGTGGGCTGAGTATTTACAGGCTCTTTTCTTGCAGCATACGCAATTGCGGGAAGGAAACAGGGTGCAGCCGGAACTCATCGAAAAATTCCAGGATATTGTGACGAAAAAGGCGACTAAAGCCGGCCTGGCCAATGCGTTAGCCTTATTGCTGCTCATGATGCGTCAGTATTATGGAAAGAAAGTCATCGTCCTTATGGATGAATACGATGCGCCTATACAGCAATCCTGGGAAGGCGGTTTTTACGAAGACTGTATCGCTTTTATGAAACAGTTCCTGGGCAGTGTCCTGAAATCCAATGATAATCTGGATTTTGCCGTCCTTACGGGGGTCTTGCGCGTAGCGAAAGAGAGCATTTTCAGCGGTCTGAATAATTTCGATGTGTATTCCGTGCTGCGCAGCCGATATAGTGAAGTCTTTGGATTTACGCCTCACGAGGTGCAATCACTGCTGGCGGCGTTGCAATTACAGGACCATCTGCAGGAATTGAAATTTTGGTACGATGGCTATCGGATCGGCGAAAGTGAAATCTATAATCCCTGGTCGGTCATCAATTACGTGGCCAATGACTGCTATCCCCGCCCCTATTGGGTCCGGACGTCGGGCAATGGGATTTTACGCTTCCTCCTGTCTCATGCCGATGCGCTGCGGATAAAGCAGGTATATGCTTTACTAGAAGGTCAGAGCGTCCGCGTCACCTTGGATGAGAGCGTCATCTATCCGGAGATAGGCCAAAACCAGGGGGCCTTATTCACGCTGCTCTTGACGACGGGGTATTTGACCGTAGACCGAGCCTTATCACTGAGTGATGACCGGTATGCCCTGCAGATTCCCAATGCAGAAATACGGAAACTCTACAGTACGGTTTTGCGGGAAAAAAATCCTTGCATTTCAAGGGCCAATGTGCTAAACTATTCTAGCATAGGTTTTGAATGATTGATACAGAAAGAGGTGTAAGTGGTGAAAGAAGGTATTCATCCGAAGTACTACCCGAATGCGAAAGTTACTTGCGCATGCGGCAATACGTTTGAAACAGGTTCTACGAAACCGGAACTGCGTGTTGAAATTTGCTCCAAATGCCATCCGTTCTTTACGGGTCAGCAGCGCGCTCAGCAGGCTCGCGGCCGTATCGAACAGTTCAATAAACGTTATGGTAAAACAGCTAAATAAGCAGCAGTACAAGTGGGCAGCAGAGCAGAAATGCTCTGCTCTATTTGTATGTACAGAAATGGAGGCAACTCTTTGAAGAAACCGAAGACGTACGTCGGCGGCCAGGCCGTCATCGAAGGGGTTATGATGCGCGGTCCTGTCAGCATTGCTACGGCAGTGCGGACGCCGTCCGGTGAAATTACTGTAAAGAAAGACGCCGTTCACTCCATTACCGAACGGTATCCGATTTTGAAGAAGCCTTTTTTGCGGGGCAGTGTCGCCTTGTGTGAATCCCTGGTATACGGCATGAAGAGCCTGTCCTATTCGGCCCAGGCTGCTGGTGAAGAAGATGAGCAGCTGTCGAACACGCAGATGGCCCTGACCATGGCCGTATCCGTCGTCCTGGCTATCGTCTTTTTCCTGGCCATCCCGACGTATGCGGCCAAGTTCATTCCCGGCGTCGCCGACAGTGCCTTTCGCCTGAACATCGTCGAAGGGGTCCTGCGCCTCGCTATATTTCTATTATATATATGGGGGATTTCCCTGACGTCGGACATCCGCCGCGTCTTTGAATACCATGGTGCCGAACACAAGACCATCTGGACGTATGAATCGGGAGAAGAGCTGACCGTCGAGAACGTCAAGCGCCACAGCCGCCTCCATCCGCGGTGCGGTACGAATTTCCTGCTCATCGTCATGGTCGTGTCGATTTTCGTCTTTGCCTTTCTGGGCTGGCCGAATCTCGTCGAACGCATCGCATCCCGCGTGCTGCTCATGCCCGTCGTCGCCGGCATCAGTTATGAAATGATACGCCTCGCCGGCCGCACCCAGAATCCGGTCATTCAAGCCTTATTCCGTCCGGGCCTGTGGCTCCAGTATTTGACGACGCGGGAACCCCATGCCGACCAGATCGAAGTGGCTATCGAAGCCCTCAACGCCGCCAAGCCGGCAGATGAAGAAAGTGAATCGAACGAATTGAAATAAGGAGGACCTTATGAGCTCTTTTATGGATAAAGTCCAGGCTGTGGAAAATAAATTCATGGACCTGGAACAGCAGATCAGCGACCCGTCTGTCATCGCCCGTCAGGACGAATGGCAGAAACTGACGAAGGAACACGCTTCGCTGATGCCGATTGTCGAAACGTTCCGCAAATACAAAGACATTACCGGCACCATCGACGGCGACAAGGAAATCATCGACGATCCCGACAGCGACGACGACCTCATCGCCATGGCCAAGGAAGAAATGAATGGCCTCACTAAGGAACAGGCCGACCTGGAAGACCAGCTGCACGTCCTCATGCTGCCCAAGGACCCGCGGGATGACAAGAACGTCATCATGGAAATCCGCGCCGGTGCCGGCGGCGACGAAGCAGCCCTCTTTGCTGGTGACTTGTTCCGCATGTACATGAAATACATCGAAAAACAGCCGGGCTGGAAGACGAGCATCATCAGCTCCAACGCACCGGAACTGGGCGGCTTCAAGGAAGTCGTCTTCTCTGTCGAAGGCTCCGGCGTCTATGGCAAATTGAAATATGAATCGGGCGTCCACCGCGTCCAGCGCGTGCCCGTCACCGAAGCCGGCGGCCGTATCCATACATCAACGGCGACTGTTGCCGTCCTGCCGGAAGCGGAAGACGTCGAAATCGACCTCAATATGGACGATGTCCGCGTCGACTATTTCCGCGCCTCCGGTGCCGGCGGCCAGCACGTCAATAAGACGAGTTCTGCCGTCCGCATGACCCATATCCCGACAGGGATGGTCGTCGAATGTCAGGACGAACGGTCCCAGCTGGAAAACCGTGCCAAAGCGCTGCGCGTCCTGAAAGCCCGTCTCCTCGACCAGGCCCAGCAGAAGGCCGATGCCGAATTGACGGAAGAACGGCGCAGCCAGGTCGGCACGGGCGACCGCAGCGAACGTATCCGCACGTATAATTTCCCGCAGGGCCGCGTGACGGACCATCGCATCAACCTGACCCTGTATAAGCTGGATAACATCCTCAACGGCGATATCGACGAATTCATCCAGGCCCTGGCCGAAGCCCGCCGGGCGGAATTGATGAAAGAAGCCGAAGATGAATAAGATTTGGACTATCGGTGCCTTGCTGCAATGGACGCAACAGTACTTTGCCGGCAAAGGCATCGATTCGCCGCGCCTCGATGCAGAAATCCTTTTGGCCCACGTCCTGCATAAAGAGCGCATCTACCTGTATGCCCATTATGACGAACCCATGAACGGCGAAGAACTGGCCGCCTACCGGGCGATGGTCAAAAAAAGGGCCGATCGCCTGTCCGTGGCTCACATTCTGGGCACCAAGGCCTTCATGGGCCTCGATTTCAAGGTCAGTGAAGACGTCCTCATCCCCAGGCCGGAGACGGAAATGCTCGTCGAGACCGTCGTCGCCGCTGCCGAAGGGACGGCGCCGGCCATCATCGATATCGGTACGGGCAGCGGGGCCATCATCCTCAGCCTGCTCCATTACCTGCCACAGGCCACGGGGACGGGCGTCGACATTTCGCCCAAGGCCCTGGCCATAGCCGCTGAAAATGGCCGCACCCTGGGCCTCGACGACCGCGTGACCTGGATCGAAAGCGATTTATTCACCAAAGTCCCACAAGGCGCTTGTGACTGGCTGGTGTCCAATCCGCCATACCTGACCAAGGGCGATATGGAACAGCTCCAGCCGGAAGTGCGCCATGACCCGGCCCTGGCCCTGTACGGTGGCGACGATGGACTGGACTTCTATCGCCGCATCGCTGCAGACAGCCCGGCTTACGTCAAGGCCGGCGGCCACTGTGCCGTCGAAATCGGCGCCGGCCAGGCAGCGGACGTGACGGCCATTTTCTGCCGCCATGGCGCCTATGAACACGAACAGACCGTCAAGGACTATGGCGGCATCGACAGGGTCCTCGTATTTTCCAGAAAAGAGTAGAGACGATGAAACAGACGAAACTTGTAGAAATTACGGATATAGAGAAACAGAAAGCCATCCTCGAAGAAGCGGGCCAGATCATCCGCGACGGCGGCCTGGTCGTCTTTCCGACGGAAACGGTCTACGGCATCGGTGCCAATGGCCTCGACGCCGACGCGTGCCGCAGCATTTACGTCGCCAAAGGCCGGCCCAGCGATAATCCGCTTATCCTGACCGTGCCCGACGAAGAAGGAGCCCGCCAGGCAGCGGCTGTCATCCCGCCGACGGCACAGAAGCTCATGGACCGTTTCTGGCCGGGACCGCTGACCATCGTCCTGCCGCGCAAGCCCGTCGTGCCCGATGCGGCGACAGGTGGTCTCGATACAGTAGCCCTGCGCTGCCCGGACCACGATATCTGCCGGGCCTTCCTGCGCTGCGCCGGTGTCCCCGTAGCCGGCCCCAGTGCCAACCTGTCGACCCGTCCCAGCCCGACGACAGCCGAAGAAGTCATGCACGACATGGACGGCCGCGTCGATATGGTCATCGACGGCGGCCCCTGCCACATCGGTGTCGAATCGACCATTGTCGAATGTAACGGCGACGACGGCGTCACCATCCTGCGTCCCGGCGGCGTCACTGTGGAAATGCTCCAGGAAGTCGTACCCCACGTCCAGCTCGATACGACGCTGGTCACGGGGAAGGGCGTCCCCAAGGCGCCGGGCATGAAATACCGCCACTATGCGCCGTCGGCACCGATGACCGTCGTCGTCGGCCCTGTCGACAAGGTGACGGAAAAATTGCAGGCCTTATACGACCAGGCCAAGGGAGAAGGCAAGACCGTCGGCTTTTTGGTCAGTGAAGAAGTAGGGGCCTCGTTCCCGCATAAGGATATGTATATCTGGGGCCGCCATGGCGACAAGGAAGCCCTGGCCAACCAGCTCTACACGGGCCTCTTGTCCTTCGACAGCGACAAGGTCGATATCATCCTGGCCGAAGGCATCGACGATGAGGGATTGGGCCTGGCTATCATGAACCGCATGAAGAAAGCCGCCGGCGGCCACGTGGTCATCGTCGGTTAAACCTTTTCACACGACTCCGAAAGGGGTATAATAAAACTGAATTTATCAGCATATATGGGAGGAATTGATTATGAAATTAGTACTCGGCGCCGATCACGGCGGATTTGACTTGAAGGAAAACATCAAAGAATATTTGAAGGAACAAGGCATTGAATTCACCGATTACGGCACCCTGACGGGCGAACGCTGCGATTATCCGGACATTGCCAAGAAAGTCGCTGAAGCCGTCGCTGACGGTACTTTCGACCGGGGCATCCTCGTCTGCGGCACAGGCATCGGCATCGGCATTGCTGCCAACAAAGTCCACGGCATCCGGGCAGCCCTCTGCCACGACTGCTTCTCGGCAGAATACTGCCGCCGCCACAATGACGCCAACATCCTGACCATGGGCGGCCGTGTCATCGGTCCGGGCCTGGCCAGAGAAATCGTCCGTATCTTCCTCTCCACTGGTTTTGATGGCGGCCGCCACGCTGTCCGCGTCGCCAAGATCGCAGAAATGGATAAATAGGAAAGGGGATTTCACACATGCATGTACAAGTAATGGATCATCCGCTCATTCAGCACAAAGTCACACTCATGCGGAAAAAGGAAACGGGTTCGAAGGATTTCCGCAACCTCCTGGAAGAAATCACCATGCTTATGGGCTATGAAATCACACGGGACCTGCCCTTGGAAGACGTCGAAATCGAAACGCCTGTCGCCAAGATGACGGGCAAACAGATCAGCGGCAAGAAACTGGGCATCGTCCCGGTCCTGCGCGCCGGCCTGGGCATGGTACAGGGCATGCTCAACCTCATCCCGACGGCCAAAGTTGGACACATCGGCCTCTACCGTGACCCTCAGACGCTGGAACCGGTCGAATACTACTGCAAACTGCCCGATGTCGAAGACCGTGACTTCATCATCGTCGACCCCATGCTGGCTACCGGCGGCAGTGCATCGGCTGCCATTACACTGCTCAAAGAAAAAGGCATCAAGAACATCAAGCTCATGTGCCTCGTCGCAGCGCCCCAGGGCGTCCAGAAAGTCAACGCCGACCATCCGGATGTCCGCATCTACGTCGCCGCCCTCGATGACAAACTCAACGACAAAGGCTACATCGTTCCCGGCTTGGGCGATGCCGGCGACCGCATCTTCGGAACGAAGTAATCGTTCGTCGAAAATAAAAATAGTTTGTAGTTTATTGTAGGGGCTCGCACGTGGCGAGACCGCCCTGGAAACTGTGTGATTCTCTGCCCGGTTTACTAAGAGAATCATCCAAATTCACAACGGGTCGCCCACGTGGCGACCCCTATAGTGTAAAAAAAGGCCTGTCGCATTTGCGACAGGCCTTTTTTCAATGCGCACAAGGATGGACCTTGGCGATGGCTTGTAAATCATAAGGTGTTTCCTGATAGACGATGTTCAGCCAGTTGTGATAGAAGAGGTGAGCGTAGCTGCACCACGTAAAGTATGGCGTCTTGGTATCGTTGTCATCAGGGTAGTAATTCTTGGGCACAGCGATGGGCAGGCCCTTTTTCTTATCCCGTACGTATTCCTCTTCCAGGGTCCGCCGGTCGTACTCGAAGTGGCCGAGGACGAAGAAACGGCGGTGATCCGGCGTACCGATGATGTTGATGCCGTTTTCGACGGACCGGGAGAGGATGTCGAGCTGCGGCGTATTGTAGACCTGGATGTCGTTGATCGCCGTATGCCGCGACTGGGGGATGAAGTAACGGTCATCGAAGCCCCGCAGGAGGGGATGGTGCTTCTGGGTCAGCTGGTATTCAAAGATACCGAAGAGCTTGGCCGGCAGGAGGCGCTTTTCGATGCCATAGTAGTAATACAGGGCTGCCTGGGCGCCCCAGCAGAAGTGGAGCGTCGAGAAGGCATGTGTCTTGGCCCATTCAAAGTAGGTCTTCATTTCCGGCCAGTAGTCGACAGATTCGAAGGGAATCTGTTCGACCGGGGCGCCGGTGATGATGAAACCGTCGTAGTAGTTGTCCTTGATTTCATCGAAGACGTAGTAGTTTTCTTCTAAATAAGACGGGTCGGTGTGAGTGCTCTCATGGCTGTCCGTATGGCAGAAGTCCACTTCGACCTGGAGCGGTGAATCACCGAGGAGGCGGAGAAGCTGCAGCTCTGTCGGTTTCTTCAAAGGCATCAGGTTGAGGATAAGGATGCGCAGCGGCCGTATGTCCTGATGGAGGGCCAGCCCCTTATCGATGGTGAAGATACCTTCTTCGTGAAGTTTTTCCTTGGCGGAAAGACCGTCAGCAATTTTAATAGGCATAGTGCATTTCTCCTTACGTTATTTCTTAGATGGTTGCCAGTGCTTTTTCAACAGCGGCGAGGAGGTCTTCGATGTTTTCGAGGCCTACAGAGATACGGATCGTGCCCGGTGTGATACCGCAGGCGCGCTGAGCTTCTTCCGAAAGCTGCTGATGTGTCGTCGAAGCCGGGTGAACGAGGAGGGACTTGGAGTCGCCGACGTTAGCCAGGTCGGAGAAGATGTCGGCATTGTCGATGAATTTACGGGCAGCTGTATAGCCGTCTTTCAATTCAAAGGAGAAGATCGAACCGGTTCCCTTGGGGAAGTATTTCTGAGCCAGTTTGTAGTACGGCGAAGACGGGAGGGACGGATAGTTGACTTTTGCGACTTTCGGATGGTTTTCCAGGAAGTCGGCGATTTTCTGGGCGTTGGCGACGTGGCGTTCGATGCGCAGGGACAAGGATTCGAGACCCTGGATGAGGAGCCATGCGTTGAACGGGCTGATGCAGGCACCGAGGTCGCGGAGGGCTTTGGCGCGGATACGGGTTACGAAGCCGGCACCAGGGATATCCTTGGCGAAGTTGACGCCGTTGTAGGATTCGTCAGGCGAAGCGAATTCTTTGAAGCGGCCCGAGCCAGCCCAGTCGAATTTACCGTTTTCAACGATGAGGCCGCCGAGGGTCGTGCCGTGGCCGCCGATGAATTTCGTAGCCGAATGGACAACGACGTCAGCGCCGTGTTCGAGCGGACGGAAGAGGAACGGCGTAGCGAAGGTATTGTCGACGATGACCGGAAGGCCGTTGTCGTGGGCGATTTTTGCGATAGCTTCGAAGTCCGGGATGTTGATGGCCGGGTTGCCGAGGCTTTCGAGGTAGATGGCTTTGGTCTTGTCATTGATGTATTTAGCAAAAGACTGCGGATCGTCAGGATCAGCGAAGTGCGTCGTAATGCCGAGGTGTTTGAAGGTTTCGCTGAACAGTTCGACTGTGCCGCCGTACAAGGTCGGAGCAGCGATGATTTCATCACCGGCACCGGCGAGGTTGATGATGGAGTAAGCGATAGCCGAAGCGCCGCTGGCCGTAGCCAAACCAGCTGTGCCGCCTTCGAGGGCTGCGATACGTTTTTCCAGGACGTCCTGCGTCGGGTTGGTCAGACGGCTGTAGATGTAGCCGGCGTCTTTCAAAGCGAAGCGGTCTTCGGCCTGCTGAGTATCTTTAAAGACATACGACGTGGTCTGGTAAATAGGAACGGCGCGGGCACCCGTTGCCGGATCCGGTACCTGACCTGCATGCTGCTGTAATGTTTCGAATTTGTAGTTTGTGTTTTCGCTCATAATACATTTCCCCCTAATATTAAAAAATATAT